>NZ_JBSGWV010000015.1:12777-131339 GCF_053609105.1 Streptomyces sp. NPDC054975 | reverse complement strand
GCCGTCACTCTCCCCGAGCAGTTCAGGAAGGACCCCGCGATGCAGCCCAACCCGCCCATCCCGCACTCCGCGACCGTCGACGACAAGGGCATCCACGTCACGACCGCTGCGGGCAAGTCCCGTACGTACAGCGGCGGTGAGGTCATGACCCTCACACAGGTCATCGACCTCGCCGAGGGAGCGGCCACCCTGTGCCAGTCCAGCACCGAGGCCTGCCTGGAACTCGTGGACGAGTCCGCTCAGCTCGCCGCGGACTGCGACGTGCTGATCGCTGAGATCACGGACAAGGGCGTCGGCGAGAACCTGATCGGCAAGTGCGAGCACCTCAAGGAGCAGCTCGACCTTCAGGCCGCCGCCGCGAAGAAGCTCCACGAGCAGATCCAGGGCGGTGAGGAGGCGTGCCGGACCGCGTCCGCGAACGCCGAGGTCCGCCACGGCCCGATCTTCCGGGCCGTGGCGGACTCCCCGCTGACCAAGCCCGCCGAACGCGACTTCTACAACGCCCGATAGGCAGAAGGAGCAGCCCCGTATGACTGCCACCGAATCCCTCAGGGACGCCGCCACGTACGCGGCACTGCTGACCAAGCTCGCCTGGCTCACCCACCAGGTCCACACCCACGCCGAGACCGTCACCCAGCTCACCACCGACGTCGAGGAGACCGCCGAGCAGATGCAGGACGCCTCCGAAACGATGAAGGCCCTGGCCGTCGATGCCGCCACGACCGCCGAGTTCGCCGACGCCGCCCTCGTCATGAGCGGGGCCAGGGAAGCGGCGGGCGCCTACACCTCTGCGGCGGACACCGCGGCGGCAGCCGCCGACGACGCCAAGACGACCGTCGAGTCCGACCACGGAGGCATCGCCGACGCCGTGGACACCTCGCCCGTCGACATGGCCGACGCCGCCTTCTACACCCAGCAGTAAGGAGAACCAGACCATGGGGCCGACCCGAGCACAGTTCATCCAGTACGCGCCCGCCGCACTCGCTCTGGCATCCACCACCGTCGGCCCCTGGTCCGCCCTTCTCGCCGCAGCGGCCGGAGCGGGGGCATGGGCCATCAACGCCTCCGCTCCCGCGCTGCGTTCCCTGATCGCCTGCGGCATCACCACCAGCGGATGCGGCATCGCCGCCCACCAAGTCCTCGCGTCCGGTATGGACCCGCTGTTCGCCCTCGGGCTCGCCGTACCGGCCGGGGCGGCCGTCCTGGCTCACCACCGCAACACCGCCGACGAACTCCCGGCGCTTCCCGTCACGGCCCCGGCGGCGGGTCAGACCTCGCAGGCGCAGCTCATCACCGCTTGGTGGGCGGAGTTCATCTCCGGGCCGACCCAGACCGAGGGCCGCAAGCTGATCCAGCCCGGGGCCCAGCTCGCTCACCTCGCCCTCGACGCCGGGGACGACCACGTGTCGTTCACCGGGATCATCACGCTGCCCCAGGGCCAGCAGGTGCGGGTGAAGGCCGCCGACATCGCCGCCGTCTACCAGATCCCCGTCTCCCAGGTGGAGATGGGAGACCCCAAGCACTACGCGCCGAACGCGCTGCCCGTCACCGTCCACCTCAAGAAGCCGTCGGCGGCACCCGAGATCGCGGCCGGTGCCCCGACGACTCCCGAGGAGCTGTGGGCGGCACACGTCGCCATTCCCGAGGGGGCGATGCCCGGCACCACTCTGGCCCTCACCCGCTATGACGGGCCCCTGGACTGGGAAGGGATCGCCACCCGGGACCGCAAGGCCATCGGGACCGTCAATCTTCAGGACCTCGCCGGGAACCTCGATCTGGAGACGATCCAGATCGCTCTCGCCCCGACGGACAAGCCCTCGCAGATGGGGGTGCGCGTGATGAAGGAGCACGCGCTGATGCACGGCACGATGCTCTCTTCGGTCGTGGACGAACTGGCTATGGACTCGCGCGGGTATATCCGCCTGGGCACCTATCTCGACGCACGCCCTGCCCTGGTCCCTCTGGCCCAGCCCGGTTCCGGCGCCCGCCACCTGTACCTCGTGGGTGGCTCCCGGTCCGGCAAGTCCGGATGCCTGGAACAGGTCCTGCTCTCCGCCCACCGCTCCCGCATCTGCGTGATCCTGGCCTCGCCGCAGGCCGGAACCATCGCCGGAGCCTCCCTGGCCGCCTACTGCGGGGACGGCCTGGATGAAGCGATGGGCGCCCTGCGGCTCGCTTATGCGCTGATGCTCGACCGCGAAGCCCGCTACCGGTCCCCCGCCTTCCCCTTCACCGATCCGCTCATCCTGATCGTCATCGATGAAGCGCACATGCTGCTGTCGGTCTCCTCGCCCTACCACCAAGAGGCGAAGGCGATCGTGGAGCAGCTGACCCGCCGGTCCCTGAAGAGGGGCATCGGGGTGGTCCTGGCCACCCAGACCCCGCTCGCCGAAGACCTCGGCAACTCCACCGTCATCCGATCCCAGCTGCTGATCGGCGGCGGCGCCGTGTTCCTGCGCTGCGCCAAAGGACAGGGCTCCCTGGTCGGGGCCAACGCGGTCGAAGGGGCCGAGGGCATCGACCTGTCGAGGATCCCCTCCTCGTGGCCCGGCCAGTACGCCAAGGTCGCCGAACGGGACATGAGCGGCCTGAACACCGAAGCCGCAGCCGAGCCCGAGGACGGCACCTTCGGCCTCGGATACCTCCTCACCCCCGGCTCCCAAGCCGTCCAGTTCCGCTCCCTGCACCTGGACGTCCCGCCCGACACCCTCACCCGAGGCCTGCCTCCGGTCGCTGTCGAGGACTGCGACGTCTGGCGCCTGCGGGAGGCGATCACGCAGACCGCGATGGTCGACCAGCGCGGCAAGAACCTGATCGGCAGCCTCACCGACCTCCTCACCGCAGCACGCCAGGGACCGGCCGCACTGCCTCAGCAGCGGCCCCACACCAACACCGCCGGCGCCGCGGCCCCTTCGGACGGACAGGAGCTGATCAAGCCACGAATCCTCGAACTCCTCCGCGACGAATCCATCCCCATGACCGCCGAAACCATCGCCCGAAAGCTCGGCACCACCGCCAAGAACGTCAAACCGCGCCTGTCCGAACTGAAGAAGCGCGACGAGATCACCAACGAAAACGGCCTGTGGAGGGCAGCATGACCACCCGCACCCAAACCGACTTCACCCCCATCGACCACGACCTGTATGCGAGGGCATTCCAGCTCCTCGACCCCGCTGCCGCCCCTGCGGCCCCGGCCGCGCCGTCACCGGTCCCCGCTATCGCCGCCCCGCCCGCGCACCGGCCTGGCCCGGTGGAGAAGACTCTCACCGACGCGCTCGCCTTCCTCGACACCCACGGCTGGGCCAGGTTCACCCTCGTCCACCCCGAAGGCGCCCGCTGCTCCATCGGCGCCCTGCGAGCAGCCGCCGGATCCCGCAACGCCGCCTACCGCGACGCAGGGAACCTCCTCCTGGACGAAGCCCGCCGCCAGCACGGCAAGCGCTGGGAGTCCATCCCGGCCTGGAACGACACCCACACCGGAGCACAGGTACGCGCGGTGTGGGAGACCGCCATCCAGCGCGCACACCAGTCGAACATCTGAGTCAGCCGGAGCCACCCATTGTCGTTCTCGTTCACCGACCCCAAACCGAACAACGAACCGGCCTTCTCCTTCACCGAACCGAACCCGGAGGACGTCGAAGAGCAGCTTCGGGCGATCGCTGACATGGCGCACGAAACCCTGCGTCTCGTCGCCGAGGTACGCAGGCAGCTCAGCAACTGAGCCTCGCCCTACAGAAACACCGAGGGCGGCCCCGTCTCGCCAAAGTCCGGGCCGCCCTCACCCACAACCCATCAACAGAACTGTGGAGGACTCCAGCATGACCCAACGCACCCCCTCCGCGCACCTACGCGTGGCCCTCGACCTCGCCCAGCGGGGCATTCCCGTGCTGCCGTTACGAGAAGGCAAGGGCCCCATGGGCAACTGCCGCGCCTGCCAGAAGAACGCCTGCGGCGGACGGCCGAACATGAAGACCCCCGGCATCTGCACCTGCGAGGCCCCATGCCACGCCTGGGCCGCCGCCACCACCGACCTCGCCGTGTTGTCCTCCGCCCCGTGGGCGGCCGCGTGGCGCCGCGCCGGTGCCGTCGCCTACCACCCCGGCGGCGCCGGAGTCACCGTAGTCGACCTGGACAACGCCGACGCGGTTGTCTGGGCCCGCGAGACCCTCCCTCCGACCCGCACGGTCGCCACGACGCGGGGCGAGCACTGGATCTACCGGGGCACGATGCCCTCCGCCAACCACGTACGGCCCGGTGTGGACATCAAGTCCCTGATGGCCTACGCCCGCTGGCTCGGCCCCGGCAGCGGCGGCATGGCGCCGCTGCCGTCGGCCGTCCTCGCGTTGGTGGAGAGGGAAGAGACCACCCCGCCCCGCCAGGGGGTGGACTCTTCGTCTCCCACCCGCGCCACGTGGGACCGCAGCGTCGCCACCGGCTGCCGTCACACCGATACCTACGTCCAGTCGGGCCTGCGGCGCGGTCTCGCTCGCATCAGCACCCACCCCGACAGTGGTGCCGCCACAGCGGCGTACGGGGTGGCCCGGTTCCTCGCCAGCCAGCACAGCGGCTGCCCCGGGCCCTGCGGCCTCGACCTCCTGGGCCAGCAGATCGCAGACGCGGCCGTTTCGGTCGGCGTCCCCGCCTCCTACGCGCATCGAGCCGTCGCCAACGGCTTCCGCAGCGCTCTGGGAGCGACGGCATGAGCGCCGCCCAACGGTCCCAGCGACAGCGGGCCGTAGGCGCCTTGAAAGTCGTCGCCGAAGGCGTCCTTTCTGCTCTTGCCCCGAACCCCGGCGACCCGACGCCGGATCAGCCCGGGATCCGCATCTCTGCGGCTCCGGTCTACCGCTCGCACTACGACGGTGCCCGCTGGTCCAAGCGCACCGACGGCACCCCGAACGCCGCGTACGCCTGCGCCTGCGGGCAGACCGGCACCGCCACCGGCCTTCAGGCCGTGGCCGCGCTGGTCGCCGAGTACGACGCCCACAAGACCGCCTGCACCGGGACCACGGTCCCGCTCACCGAAGGGAGGACCGCCGCATGACCACACATGACCCCGAACTGTGGGCAGGGTTCGAGGAGATGTCCGCCGAGGACATCACCGGGCCCTCCTGGGACGAGCCCGTACCCATCAACCCTCGCGGCCCGCTCCCCGCCTTCCCCGTCGATGCGCTGCCCGGCTGGCTCGGCGCCATGACCGCCGAGGTCGCCGAGGAGACCCAGACCCCCGTCGACCTCGCCGGATGCCTCGCCTTGGCCGTCATCGGCACCGCCGCTGGCGGACGCCTCACCGTCAGCGTGCGCGGCCAGTGGAGCGAGCCGCTCAATCTCTACACCGCCGTCGCCCTCCCGCCCGGCAACCGCAAGTCCGCCGTGTTCGGGCTCATGACCAAGCCCCTGCTCGCCGCCGAGCAGGCCCTCATCGAGCTGACAGCACCACAGCGGGCCGAGGCCGCCGCAGCGGCGCGGATCGCGAAGGCCGCCGCCGAGCGGGCCGAGAAGCTGGCCGCCAACGCCGAGCCGGACAAGGTGGCCGACCTGACCGCCTCGGCCGTGTCCCTGTCCGATGCCGCCGAGCGCGCCGTGGTCCCGGCCGAACCGCAGCTCGTCGCCGACGACATCACCGCCGAGAGCCTGACCACGCTCCTCGCCCAGCAGGACGGACGGATCTCGATCCTGTCCCCCGAGGGCGAGATCTTCGAGATCATCGCGGGCCGCTACTCCGGCGGCACCCCGAACATGGGCATCTTCCTCAAAGGCCACTCAGGTGACATGGCCCGCGTCAACCGGCAGGCCAGAGACGCCCAATACGTCGAAGCCCCCGCCATCACCATGGGCCTGGCGGTCCAACCGGCCGTCCTCGACGCTATCGGCCAGATCAAGGGCGCCGACGGACGCGGCCTGCTCGCCCGCTTCCTCTACTCCAAGCCCGAATCCCTCGTCGGCCGCCGCAACCTCACCCCACAGCTCCTCTCCCCCGACACCGCCGCCACCTACGCACAGAACCTCGGCCGCCTCGCCCTGACCCTCGCGGCCTGGACCGAGACCGCCAGCCTCACCCTGTCGCCCGATGCGGACGCGGTCCTCCTCGCCTACCAGCGCGTCACCGAATCCCGCCTCGGCAAGGGCGGATCCCTCGCCCCGGTCATCAACTGGGCCAGCAAGCGCGACGGGGCCGTCGCCCGCATGGCAGGCCTCCTCCACCTCGCCGCCCACCCCGACGACGCCTGGAACCTGCCCATCGGCGCCGAGACCATGGCCGACGCCACCCGCCTCGGGGACTACTTCACCGCCCACGCCCTCGACGTGTTCGACGCCATGGGCGCCGACCCCGCACTGGCAGCCGCACACACCGTGCTGACCCACCTGCGCGAGACCCGCACCACCGCCTTCACCAAACGCGACCTGTTCCGCGCCGTTCCCAGGGGCGAGTTCCCCGCCATGCGCGACCTTGACCCCGCCCTGACCCTCCTGGAGGAACACGGCTGGGTCCGCCAGCAGCCCCCGCCGCCCCGCAACGGACGCGGCGGAAGGCCGCCCTCCCCCCGCTACGAGACCCACCCCCGCGCCACCCGCGGCGCCTGAAAACCCCCACCCCCGCTGACAGAACTGACAGAACCTCCCGCCATGGCACCTGACCTGCGGAAACAGGCTCTCCCGGAACTCTGACAAAACCTCCGGAAACTCTGACAGAACCTCGACCCGCCCAACGGGCCCGCTGTGACAGAACCCCCGCCCGGAGGTTCTGTCAGAGTTTTCCGAGGTTTTGTCACGACAGTTGAGGCCGCAAAAGCCGCAGCTCAGAGGCCATACAGCGAGGTTCTGTCAGTTCTGTCAGCACACCCCGGGGTTCTGTCACCCGAGACCGCGCTGAAGGAGCCCAATGGCCAGCACCAAGATGCTCAAGCTTCAGGAAGTCCTCGAAGAGATCGGCATGAGCCGCGCAGCGTTCTACCGCTTGCGCGCGCGGGGGCAGGCGCCGCGCCTGATCAAGCTCCCGAACGGCCAGCTTCGATGCCGCCGTGGAGACCTCGACAACTGGTGGGCCCGCCACGAGCAGCGGGCCGCCGCCTAATCCCTCCTCCCTCCAACAGGGCCCCGGCCAAGCCGGGGCCCTTCTCTGTGAAGGCAGACAGACATGCTCACGTACGACGTACGGATCTGGGGCATCCGTAAGAGGGTCAGCAAGACCGCGCCCTTTCAACTCCGTTGGATCGTCGGCGGCAAGGTGAGTCAAGCTCCGTTCGCGACCTTCACGCTCGCCGATGGCCGTCGAGCGCAGCTCAAGGATGCGATCCGCAAGGGTGAACAGTTCGACGTGGAAACCGGCCTGCCAGCCTCGGAGTTGCGGCAGGCGAACTCGCCCACCTGGTTCGCACACGCCCGCGCCTACGCCTGTATGAAGTGGCCCGACGCGGCTGCCAAGCACCGTGTCGGGATCGCAGAAGCACTGGCCGCAGTCACGAGCGTGCTCGTGAAGAAGGCAAGCGGGGCGCCGGATCCGAAGGTGATGCGGCTGGCTCTCCGTCAGTGGGCATTCCAGGCCGCGAAGAGCCCGGAAGGTACCTGGGTCTCCCGCATGGACGTGGAGGAGCCCCCAGAGGACGCGGCCAGGGCCTTGAAGTGGGTCGCCGACCACTCCATCCAGGTCTCGGAAGTCGCCGAGTCCGAGAACCTCAGGAAGGCCCTGGCCACGTTGTCGCACCTGCTGAACGGGAAGCGCGCCGCCGAGAACACGACCCTCCGGAAGCGATCTGTTCTGAGCAACGCCCTCCGCTACGCGGTCGAACGGGATCTACTGCCGAAGAACCCACTCACCTCGCTCGACTGGACGCCGCCCAAGACAGACGACGAGGTGGATTTCCAGTACGTGCCCGACCGAGAGCTGGCCAGCCGCCTCCTGGAAGCCGTACGCGCGCAGGGCGGTCGCGGTGAGCACCTGTACGCGTTCTTCGGCTGCATGTACTACGCCGCGATGCGCCCATCTGAAGTCGCGGCCCTCGCCAAGTCTCACTGCAAGCTGCCCCCGGAGGGCTGGGGCGAACTGGTCCTCCGCCGCAGTCGCCCCGAGGTCGGTTCGAGCTGGACGGACGACGGCAAGCCGTACGACGACCGGGGCCTGAAGCGCCGGGCTCGTCGCAGCACCCGGTCGGTCCCCATCCCACCCGTCCTTGTTCGCATGCTGCGCACTCACCTCGATACGTACGGCGTCGCCCCGGACGGCAGGCTCTTTCGGGCCGTCGAGGGCGGACGGGTCGCGTCGAACGAGTACACCGCAATCTGGGAGGAGGCTCGCCGCGTCGCGCTGCCGCCCGAGGACGTCGGCACGCCCCTGGCGGACGTTCCGTACGCGCTCCGCAAGGCGTGTATCTCTCTCTGGATCAAAGCAGGTGTGGATCCGATGGAGGTCGCTCGGCGGGCGGGCCACAGCCTCGCAGTCCTGTGGAAGTTCTACGCCAAGATCCTCAAGGGCGAGCAGGGCGCCGCGAACCACCTGATCGACCGAGTCCTGGTTCCCCCACCTGCACAGGAGTAGGGCGTGCGCCTGGCCACGGGGTGGCCACACGCGCTGGTCAACAGTGGGACAGGGCCGACCCAAGGTGAGACAGGTAAGCGCAGAAGGTGGGTCCCCGACTCGGGGACCCACCTTCTGACCTGCTACTTCTCTGACCTGCAAGCGGTGGGTGTGGGATTTGAACCCACGGTGACTTGCGCCACGACGGTTTTCAAGACCGTTCCCTTAGGCCGCTCGGGCAACCCACCCCGCGCCGGATCCCGTTCGGGGTGGCGCGGGGGACAGCCTAGCCGGTCAGTTGTCGCCCGTGCGTTCGCCGAGGGTGACCGTGGTCGTGGCCGGCTTGCCGTCGCGTTCGTACGTGAGCTTGATCGTGTCGCCCGACTTGTGGGTCCAGATCTCGCTGATCAGCGTCGGGCCGCTGTCGATCTGGCGGTCGCCGAGGGCGGTGATCACGTCGCCCGGCTTCAGGCCGGCCTTCGCCGCCGGGCCGTTCGGGGTGATCGCCGGAGTGCCACCCGCGCCCTCGTCGGCGATCGTGGCGCCCTTGCCCTTGTCGGTCATGTTCACCGTCGCGCCGATCACCGGGTAGACCGGCTTGCCCGTCTTGATCAGCTGCTCGGCCACGTTCTTGGCCTGGTTGACCGGGATGGCGAAGCCGAGGCCGATCGAACCCGCCTGGGACTGGCCGAAGCCGTTCCCGGTCGACTGGATCGCCGAGTTGATGCCGATCACCGCGCCACTCGCGTCGAGCAGCGGCCCGCCGGAGTTGCCCGGGTTGATCGAGGCGTCCGTCTGCAGAGCGCTCATGTACGAGTTGTTGCCGCCGGAGCCGTCACCCGAGGCCACCGGGCGGTTCTTGGCGCTGATGATGCCCGTCGTCACCGTGTTGGACAGGCCGAAGGGCGCGCCGATCGCGATCGTCGAGTCGCCCACCGCCACCTTCTCGGAGTCGCCGAGCGGGAGCGGAGCCAACCCGTCCGGCGCCTTCTTGAGCTTCAGGACGGCGACGTCGTAACCCTCCGCCCGGCCCACGACCTCCGCGTCGTACGTCTTCCCGTTCGAGAAGGTCGCCGAGAGCGTGCCGCCCTCCGCCGCCGATGCCACCACGTGGTTGTTGGTGACGATGTGGCCTTCCCTGTCGTAGACGAAGCCGGTGCCCGTGCCGCCCTCGCCCTCGCTCTCACCGCCGCTGCCACCGGACTTCGCCTGGATGGTCACCACGCTCGGGAGCGCCTTGTTCGCCACCGCGGCGACCGTGCCCGGGTCACGCTTGAAGGACGCCGGGGCCTCGCCCGCGGAGACCGTCGTCGAGCTGGTCCCGCCGTCGCCGCGCTCGGCCGCCCAGTAACCGATGCCGCCGCCCACGCCGCCGGCCACGAGGGCCGCCACGAGGACCGCCGCCACCAGGCCGCCGGTCCGCTTCCGCGGAGCCTGCGGGGCGGGCGGGACGGTCGCGCCCCAGGCCGGCACCGCCGGGGGAGGCGGCGGCCAGCCACCCGCGGCAGCCGCCTGCTGCTCGGGCCCGCCCACCGGCCCGGCGTGCGCGGGAGCGGCAGCGGGGGTGGCGGCGTCGGCCGGTGCGGTGGGCGGTACCTCCGGAGCGGGAGGCATGGAAGCGGGAGGCGTCGGGGGCGTGGGAGGGGCAGGAGGGGCGGACGGGGCACTCGGGTCCGCCGGAACCTCGGTGCCCTCGTTCTCGGTGCTCACGGCTCTCTCCTCGTTCACTGCGCGGGTGGATGCCTCACTAGGGTGCTGCGAACAGCTTTTCCCACAGGACGTCAGGCCACTGTAAGGCGGAGCTGTGCGTCTGCGCCCGATTCTTTATTTACGGACATAACAGACGCGATCCCGTACGCGACCGAGTACGCCCGCCCCGCCAATGGCACCATGACGCGGTGACCCACGCACGGCAGCACCCCCGGCCGCAGACGAACCCCGCCCCCGTCCAGGTGGTGGCCCACCGCGGAGCCTCCGAGGAAGCACCGGAGCACACGCTCTCCGCCTACGTGAAGGCCATCGAGTACGGCGCCGACGCCCTGGAGTGCGATGTCCGGCTCACCGCCGACGGCCACCTCGTCTGCGTCCACGACCGACGCGTCGACCGCACCTCCAACGGCCGCGGCGCCGTGTCCGCCCTGGAACTCGCCGACCTCGCCGCCCTGGACTTCGGCACCTGGAAGGGGCGCGAGGAAGCGCGCGAGAGCCCGGACTGGAAAGACCCCGGACTCACCTCCGTACTCACCCTGGAACGCCTCCTGGAGCTGGTCTCCGACGCCGGGCGCCCGATCGAGCTGGCCATCGAGACCAAGCACCCCACCCGCTGGGCGGGGCAGGTCGAGGAGCGGCTGCTCCAGCTGCTGAAGCGGTTCGGCCTCGCGGACCCGGCGACCCCCGAGGAGTCTCCCGTACGGGTCATGAGCTTCTCGCCGCGCTCCTTGTACCGGATCGCGGCCGCCGCGCCGACCCTCCCGACCGTCTCCCTCTCCCAGTTCGTCACCCCCCGGCTGCGCGACGGCAGACTGCCGGCGGGCGCGCGGATCGCCGGTCCGTCGATCCGGATCGTCCGCCATCACCCCACCGTGATCCTGCGGCTCCAGAAGGCCGGACACCAGGTCCATGTATGGACGGTGGACGAGCCGGAGGACGTCGAACTCTGCGAGCGGCTCGGCGTCGACGCGATCATCACCAACCGGCCCCAGCAGGTGCTGTCCCAGTTGGGCCGCCTTTGACCCCCTCGCCGCCCTCTCCCTGTCCCCTCTGAGCCCCTTCCGCCCCACCCGTCCCTGGGCTTACAGGGAGTGCACCGGCGCGTTCGGTCCGTACGCGATCGTCACGAGTGCGTCACCCCACGCTCATGGAGCGGTTTCCGGTCCAGGCCATTGGGGCATCCACACCGTGGCGTGGGGCAAAGGAGGTCTCGGGGGTGGCGTTTGTGGTGGCACAGGAGGTGCCCACGTCGTCGAGCATGGCCGTACCCCATGGCCCTGCGGGCGTGGGTGAGGCGCGACACCGTATGCGGGAGCAGTTGAGCCGCAGCGGGATGTCCGAATCGGTCGTCGACGACGCGGTACTGATCCTTTCCGAGCTGCTCAGCAACGCCTGCCGGCACGGCAGGCCGCTGGGGCGGGCGGAGGTGGGCGACGGGGACGTCCGTGCGGCCTGGCACGTCGATCCGTCGGGTGGCCTGACGGTCGAGGTGACGGACGGCGGTGGTCCGACCCGGCCCGTTCCGTCGACGCCCTCGGTCACCGCGCGCGGCGGCCGCGGGCTGAACATCATCAGCGCCCTCGCCCAGGACTGGGGTGTACGGGACAGCGCGTCCGGCGAGGTGACGGTCTGGGTGGTGGTCACCGAGGGCCATCGCCGCGACGACTTCGCCGCCCGCGTCGGCGGCGGCTCGGGCTTCGACTTCCTGGACGCGTACGAGGACCTGGACTGACGACACACGTCGGGCGGTCCCGGGCTCTCCGGCCTACGACCGTCCCCACGACGCACGTACGGAGGTCCCGGGCGGGCGGCGACCTATGACCGTCCCCAACCGCCGCACGTACGGAGGTCCGGGCCCCGACCTACGACCGTCCCCACCGACGCGCGTTGGGTGGTCCCGGGCTCCGGCCCACGACCGCCCCAACCGACGCACGTACGGAGGTCCCGGGCGGCCGGCCCACGACCGCCCCAACCGACGCGCGCACCAAGACCCGTGGCGAGGTCGGTGCGCGCCCAGGGGGCGATGTCCTCCCTCGGCGGTCCCGTGCGGCTAGGCTCGCCCGACACAGAGCCGTGCACGAAGTGCGGCCCTGCACCACCGCACCGCCGCTATCGGGAGAAGCCACACCATGGCCAAGAAGCGCCCCCAGACGAAGGCCTCCAAGGCACAGGTCACGAACGGGGAGATCCCGGTCGTCGGTGCGCGCGAGCCGTGCCCCTGCGGGTCGGGCCGCCGCTACAAGGCGTGCCACGGCCGGGCCGCCGCGCACGCCGTGACCGAGCTGGTCCAGCGTCCCTTCGAGGGACTGCCCGGCGAGTGCGACTGGGTCGCGCTGCGCGAGCTGGTGCCCGCCGCCACGGTCCCGCTCACGCTGAAGGACGGGCTCCCCGAGGGCGTTCCGTCCGTGACGCTCGCGACCGTGCTCCCCATGGCGTGGCCCGCGCTCCGCCGCGACGACGGCTCCGTCCTCCTCGCCCTCCAGAACGACTCCTCCTCCGGCGACCTCGCCCGCGACCTCGCTGACACCCTGCTGCGCGCCCTGGAGACGGAGCCGGGCTCTCCGGTCACCCCCCGTCGCGTACCGGCCGAGGGCCCGCGCCTGCAGGATCTGCTCGACCCGAACAGCGATTTCTCGCCTGTCGTCCACACGGGCTTCGAATTCTGGATTCCGGAGTCCGCCGACAACTCCAACCCCGAGGTCACCGCCTCCCTGGAGCGGGCCAACGCCGCCGCGATCCCCACCGTCAAGCTGACGGGCGTGGACTCCTCGTACTGGTGCGAGACCCCGGAGAAGAACCACCTGCGCTGGGTCATGCCGCACCCCGAGGAGAAGCTCCTCGACGCGCTCGCCCGCCTGCACGCCGCCGGGACCTCCTCCCTCGGCGAGAACACCCGCCTGGTCGGCTCCTTCCGGGCCCACGGCCTGATGGTCCCGGTCTGGGACCTGCCGACGTCGATGAGCGCCGACGACTGCGAGAAGCCCGCCGCCGAGTTCGCCGAGCGCCTGGCCACGGCGCTGGCCACCGACGCCCCGCTCACCCCGGAGGAGCGCCGGGCCCGCGGCGGTCTCACCAACCGTCAGGTCACGCTCAGCTGATACGTGCGGAGCCCGCGGTAACGGTGTGGACTGACAGACCGACCAGTCGGTGACATCCGCCACAACTCTCCGTGCGGTCAGGTAAATCCCTGTCCGAATAACCGAGATCGAATTTGCGAACCGCAGATCTCTTGTTACCGTTCTAGAAGCCCGGTCGCTGGTGCATCCCCCGTCGCCAGCGACCGGGTCTTCTCATGTCCGGACGAGTCTTCTCCGGAACCTCAACTTCCGCCCGCAGAGGCCGTGTTGCTCCCCGCCCGCAGCAGTAGCGGCGTACTGGATCCCTCTCCCGCACCCGCGAATTCCGCTACGGCCGAATATGCCGATACAGCGCCCCGCGCACGCTCCCTGGGCGTCTCGCACGCCCCCGGTTCATCTCGCGCGACGACCGCACAACGCACTTGTACGGTCCGTCCGGCGGGGCCCATCAGAGTGAGCACGGCATCGAGCCGCTGACCGCCGGCGTTGCGGTAGTACGTACGCCCCCAGGTGTCGGAGCCCTCCGTGAGCACACAGGTCTGGGCCTCGATCCCGTCGGGGGACGTCAGCTCGGGGCCGCAGTGCGAGGTACGGGCGGGAACGTCCGTGGGAACAGTCGCGGAGGTGGAATCCGAGGCCCCGGAGCGGGTCCCTGAGGAAGCCCCTGAGGAAGTTCCTGAAGCCGTCCCTGAGAAGGAGTCCGAGGGACTCTCCGGGGAGCTCGGGGGCGCACCAGGAGGCGCGGGCTTCGTCGCGGGCTCCGGCCCGCCCAGGCCGAGCCCCGGCAGCAGACCTCCGTCCGCTCGGGGCTTCGCATCGGCGTTGCCGTCGCCTCGACCGGGGCCGGGGCCGGACGCCTGTCCGGCGAGGGCGACGAGCGGCAGGAGCGTGGCACACGCCACGGCGGCCCCGAGCCCGATCATGCGGAGATTCATGGGACCCACCTGCCCGGCTGGCTGCGACTCGCGAGGACTCGCGAACGGTCCGCCGAAGATATCGGCGGACCGGCGGCGCATCGTGCGCCGCGCGCCCATTTCCCGTACAAGTCGGACAGCCTCACACCCGTATGGGTGAGGCCGTCCCCGGCGCAACCCCCGTCGGCGTCAGTACGCCAGTCTGCTGCCGCCCTCGGGCGCGCCCGTGCTCGCCTCGACCAGCGCGTCCACGACCGCCTCGACGTCCGGCAGCCAGGGACTGGCCGACCCCTCCAGCGGCGCACGCTCCCAGCGGACCGGCCCCGTTCCCGCGACCGACGGCGGCAGCAGCAGATAGCCGCCCTCGCCGTGGAACCGCAGCGAACTGGGCACGCTGTCCTTGGCGTAGAGGAGTTCGCCGAGTTGTTCGAGGCCGTACGGGGCGACCAGCAGCGACCAGCGCGTGGGCGTCGCCACCACCGGGCCGAGCCGCATGCCCATCGTGTCGAGGGCGGCCAGGGCGCGCGCTCCCGCGACGGCCGGGAGGCTCACCGCGCAGGGCGCGTTGCCGCCCGTGGCCAGGACGATCGGGGCGTCCGGGCGCCGGGCCCACCACCAGCGGATCATCCGCTCGTCGGTCGTGGCCGCGAGCAGTCCGGGGTCGAAGGGATGTGCACCGGGGACGACACACCCGGGGTCGGGGCAGGCGCAGCCGGCCCCTCTGGACGTGCGGGTCGTCGCTTTCAGTCCGACGCCGGGCAGAACGGGCCAGCCCCACTCGGTGGCGCAGACGAGCGCCGCGTCGAGCTGGACGGTCCTTTCCCTGCGCCGAAGCCGGAACCTGCGTCGCCTTCCGAGGATCTCGCGCATGAGCGCTCGTTCCTTTCCGTTGAACGCCGAATCCACATCACACCATGTGCAGATCACTTCACTGTGCGTAGCAGCGCGTACAAGGTCGGCGGTTCACCGCCCCGTGCGGTGGGGCGGGAGGGGCCGAGCTGAGGCTCGTCGTCCACTCGAGGGGCGCGGCCTGCGGCGGTGAGGACGCCCAGGCACCCTGCCAGGTTCCGGGGCCGTTCCAACTGCCCCTGGCCATCACCGATTACGTACCCGTCACGTTCAAATCAACGCGCTTTCAAACGACGCCAGTCGACCGCGAATGGTGCACCGAGGGGGCAATTTTCGGCCAACTTGGCCTGCACTTCAACCCTTCTGCCAAACCCCACAGACACCACAAGTCCCGTGGGGACAATGCTGGACATCGCTCCTCTTGTGCGTGTACATGTGGATGCATTGCTAGCGGCGCAGATTGACATGGGGGTTTGCGATGCTATTGAGCGAAACGCACCCGTCGGAAAGCCGGCCGACATGAGCGCCCCACACCTGCCGAAAGTGGCTGGAATCGATTCCACGGTTCCCTCGCCCGCGCACACTACCGCGCCCGTCCCGCCTCTCGACCCCTCCGCGTCGGCCCTCCCGGGCATCCCCGGCGCGCTGATCCAGGACCGGCTGGCCGGCTGGGTCTCCGACCTCACCACCCTCCACGAACTCACCGAACGCCTGATCAGGACCGCTTCGCTCGACGAAGCCCTGCGTGAGGTGCTGAGCGCCGGAGCCGCCCTCGTCGGCGCGCGCCGCGGCATGGCCGTCTTCGAGCCCGCCGACGGCTGCGGCCCCGCCTCCACCGTCGGACTCGGGCTCGCCCACGCCGAACTCGGCACGATCGAGACGGTGCCGCGCAGCGCCACGTCCTACGGCCGCATCCTCGACGGACTCCCCGAACCGACGCGATCGCGCGCCGACCCCAGCGACTCCCGAGCGGCCCGCGCGCCGGGCACCGTGAACGGCGCGTCAAGCCCCGGCTCACGTACCGACCCCGGACCCGTCACGGGTAACGCCACCGGCCCCGGCTCCGCCCCCCGCACCAGCCCCGGCGCAGGCCCCGGGCCCATCCCCGACCCCATCGCCGTCCCCGACCTGCTCGGCGAGCCGGGGCTCGACCCGCGCCAGCGCGAGGTCGCCGCCCGGCTCGGCTACGCCGCCAGCTACGCGCTCCCCCTCGCCACCGAGGCCGCCGGCAAACTCGGCGCCGTCGTCTGGCTCTACGACGAACCCGCCGAACCCGTCGAACGCCAGCGCGACCTCGTCGGCCTCTACGGCCGCTACGCCACCGAACACCTCGCCCGCCTCCTGGAGCTGGAGCGCGCCCGCGTCCAGGTCGCCACCGTCGCCGAGGAGTTGCTGCCCAGCCGCCTCCCCCGGGTCCCCGGCGTCCAGCTCGCCGCCCGCCACCGCACCGGCCCCCAGGGCGGTGGCGACTGGTACGACGCCCTGCCGCTGCCCGAGGGCGCCCTGGGCCTCGCGGTCGGCTCCGTCTCGGGGACCGGTCCGAGCGCGCTCGCCGCGATGGGCCGACTGCGCGCCTCCCTGCGGGCGTACGCCGTCATGGAGGGCGAGGACCCGGTCGCCGTCCTCTCCGACCTGGAGCTCCTGCTCCGGCTCACCGAGCCCGCCCGCTCGGCCACCGCGCTCTTCGCTTACTGCGAGCCCAAGCAGCGCAAGATCGTCCTCGCCGGGGCGGGCCACACACCGCCGCTGATCATCGGTGAGCACCGGACCGAGTTCGTCGAGACCTCGCTGTCGGCACCGCTCGGCATGCTCGCCTGCTGGGAGGCGCCGAGCGTCGAGATCGCTCCCGCCCCCGGAGAAACGGTGCTGCTCTACACCGACGGGCTGCTCCGGCGGACCGGCGACCCCATGGACCGGGCCTTCGCCCGGCTGCACGCCGCCGCCGCGAGCGTTCCGAAGGCGGACCGTACGGATCCGGAGGCCATCGCCGACCACGTCCTGCGCACGATGCTGCCCGAGGGCATCGACGACGCCGTCGACGGGGAGGACGTGGTCCTGCTCGCGGCCCGCTTCGAGTGACGGACACCGCCTGGCGCCCGTCCACCCCGCGAGCCGTGCGTAGCGCCCCGGTGACGTAGCGGGGGCGGGTCTTCCGGCCCTGGGCCGTCTTCCGTACGACCGTACGATGGATGGGGTTCAGCGTCGTACCGAAGGAGACCCCCCGTGGCAGACGAGCTCACCCCGGAAACCCCGGACGAGACCGAAGAGCCGATCAAGCAGCGCAAGAACGGCCTGTACCAGGACGTGTCCGACGAGCTCGCCGAGAACATGAAGTCCGGCTGGGCCGACACCGAGCTGCACGACCTGCAGCCGATCGCCCAGGCCGCCCACACCGCCGCCCGTCGCGCCGCGCTCTCCGCGCGCTTCCCGGGCGAGCGCCTGGTGATCCCCGCGGGCAACCTGAAGACGCGCTCGAACGACACCGAGTACAGCTTCCGCGCCTCGACCGAGTACGCCTACCTCACCGGCGACCAGACCGAGGACGGCGTCCTCGTCCTGGAGCCGACGAAGACCGGCCACAAGGCGACGATCTACCTGCTGCCGCGCTCCAACCGCGAGAACGGCGAGTTCTGGCTCGACGGCCAGGGCGAGCTGTGGGTCGGCCGCCGGCACTCCCTGACCGAGGCCGAGCAGCTCCTCGGCATCCCGGCCAAGGACGTCCGCGAACTGGCCGCCGCCCTCAAGGAGGCCACCGGCCCGGTCCGCGTCGTGCGCGGTCACGACGCCGGCATCCAGGCCGCGCTGGCCGACAAGGTCACCGCCGAACGCGACGAGGAGCTGCGCGTCTTCCTCTCGGAGGCCCGTCTCGTCAAGGACGAGTTCGAGATCGCCGAGCTGCAGAAGGCCTGCGACTCGACCGCCCGCGGCTTCGAGGACGTCGTCAAGGTCCTCGACAAGGCCGAGGCGACCAGCGAGCGCTACATCGAAGGCACGTTCTTCCTGCGCGCCCGCGTCGAGGGCAACGACGTCGGCTACGGCTCCATCTGCGCCGCCGGACCGCACGCCACGACCCTGCACTGGGTACGCAACAACGGCCCGGTCCGCTCCGGCGACCTGCTGCTCCTCGACGCCGGCGTCGAGACCAACGAGCTGTACACCGCCGACGTGACCCGCACTCTGCCGATCAACGGCCGCTACACCGAGATCCAGCGCAAGATCTACGACGCCGTGCACGAGGCGCAGGAGGCGGGCATCGCGGCCGTGAAGCCGGGCGCCGCCTACCGCGACTTCCACGACGCCGCCCAGCGCGTACTCGCCGAGAAGCTCGTCGAGTGGGGCCTCGTCGAGGGCCCGGCCGACCGCGTCCTGGAGCTCGGTCTCCAGCGCCGCTGGACCCTGCACGGCACCGGCCACATGCTCGGCATGGACGTCCACGACTGCGCCGCCGCGCGCACCGAGGCGTACGTCGACACCACTCTCGAGCCGGGCATGTGCCTGACCGTCGAGCCGGGTCTGTACTTCCAGGCCGACGACCTGACCGTGCCCGAGGAGTACCGGGGCATCGGCGTCCGGATCGAGGACGACATCCTCGTCACGGAGGACGGCAACCGGAACCTCTCCGCCGCGCTGCCGCGCCGTTCGGACGAGGTCGAGGCGTGGATGGCCGGCCTGAAGGGCTGACCCGCGGACGTACGGAAGGGCCCCTGCCGAGCGCGTGTCGGTGGGGGCCCTTCCGTAGGTGTTTCGGTGTCCGTGCGTACGGCGGGTCCGTACGTATGGCGGGTCCGTACGTATGGCGTGTCGTGACGTATGAGGTGTCTGTACGTATGACGTGTCAGGGCGTACGCCGTGTCCGTACGTACGACGTGTCCGTGCGGCTCAGGTCAGCGCGAGCGGCGCGTCCGTACGCCACTTCACGATCTTGTCGAAGCTCACGAGCGCCCCGCCCCGGCCCGTACGGCCGAAGTGGACATGGTCCGCGAGCTCCTCGATCAGCCGCAGCCCGCGCCCGTTCTCGGCATCGGCGTCGGCCGTGGCGGCAGCGGGCAGCCGGGCGCCCGAGAAGCCGGGCCCGGCGTCCGCGACTTCGATACGACAAGTCTCGCCGTCCAGATAGGCCGTGACCCGGTACGCCTCCGAGGCCAGGCCGGAACCGCCGTCGCCACCGTGCTCCACGGCGTTGGCGCACGCCTCGGTCAGGGCCACCGACAGGTCGTAGGAGATGTCCGGGTCGACCCCGGCCGTCTCCATCGTGCCGAGCAGCAACCGCCGGGCGAGCGGAACGCTCGCAGCCTCGCGCCTCAGATGGAGGGACCACCAGATGCTCATGCTTCAGCCTCCTGGCTGCGGCTCGACATGCTGCGGCGCGACATACCGTTACCTATTGCCACGCCAACGGGTCCGTAAGCCCCTGGGGGTCGTAACAGCGCTCGTTCGGCGGATGCGCGCCCACCGTGCACCGGTGTATGTCGCGCCCGAAGAGGCCGAAAGGTGATCTTACGGACCTGCCGCATGGAGGGTGGGGGCCTGGTGCGATGATGGGCCCGCCATGTCTGCCCCCGCGCTCGCACCACGCCTGCTGAGGGCCGCGGTGTTCACCGCGGTCTGCGTCGTGCTGTCCGGGCTCGGGCACGCCGTGGCCGCCTGCGCGGGGATCGCCCTGTGGACCCTGGTCGCCGGTTTCCTGTTGATCTTCGGCGTCACCGTGCTCTTCGCCGGACGGGAACGCTCGCTGCCCGTCATCGTCGCGGCCCTGGCCGGCGGACAGCTCGGACTGCACGTCCTCTTCGGACTCGGGCAGCGGCCGCTCACGGCCGGTTCCCTCGGTCCCGCGGCCGACGACGCGCTGATCCGGATGGCCGCCAAGATCGTCTGCGGCGCCGGGGCGGCCTCCATGAGCGCCGCCGACGCCACCCGGGTCATCACCGACGCCGGTCTCGACCCGACCGCCACCGCCACCCACGCGCACCCCGGCCACGCCGGCCATCTGGCGACCGGCGTCGCGCAGGGCGGCGGCGAACTCCTGCCCGACCTGCCGATGGTGCTCGGCCACCTGCTGGCCGCGCTCGCCACCGGCTGGCTGCTGCGCCACGGCGACCTGGCCCTCGGCCGGCTCGCACGGCTCTCCGCCCACGGCGCGACCGAGCTCGCCGAATGCGCTCTCGTACGCTCGCTGCGCGCCGCCCTGACGTTCGTACGGGCCCTGCTCGCCGGCCTTCCCGGCGTTCCGGCGACCGGGCCGCGCCGCCCCGCCCGGACAGGGCACGACACCTCACCGCCGACCGGCGCCGAGGCACTCCAGCACACGGTGATCCGGCGCGGGCCGCCGGCCGCCGCCCTCGCCCTCGCGGCCTGACGCGGACCGCTCACCGCCAACCACGAGCGGAACCGCAGCCCTTCGTACGCGCCGTCACCGGATCCGACCGCACCCACCGCACCCCGCACTTCTCCGCAGGGGCGGACCGTGCCCGGATCCCCCGCCCGTACGACCGGCAACCGCACCACCGGCACGCGTACGACCGACATCCGTACGGCCGACATCCGTGCGACTGGCATGCGTACGACGGACATCCGTACGTACTCGGATCACGCGGCCCCAGCCGCCGGTCCGACCGGTCCGACCGGTCGGCCATCCGGCCGTCGGCCATACGTACGTACCGTCGCCGCACCGCCCGGATCGCAAGCTTCCGGACGTCGGCGTGCCGGAACCCCGACCCCTCTCCCGAGCTGGAGTGTCTTCTGCCATGAACGTTTCCCGTATCGCCGTCACCGGCGGCATCGCCCTCTCCTCCGTCGTGCTGCTCTCCGGCACCGCCTTCGCACACGTCGGCGTCCAGCCGCAGGGCGAGGCCGCGAAGGGCGGGTACGCGACCGTCAACGTCAAGGTCCCCAACGAGCGCGACAACGCCTCCACCGTCAAGGTCGAGATCAACTTCCCGGTCGACCACCCGCTCGCCTCCGTGATGCCGCAGCCCGTCCCCGGCTGGAAGTCCGAGGTCACCAAGTCCAAGCTCGCCAAGCCGCTGGAGCTGCACGGCAAGACCATCAACGAGGCCGTCACCAAGGTCACCTGGACCGCGGACGGTTCGAAGATCGGCCCCGGCCAGTTCCAGCAGTTCCCGCTCTCGCTCGGCCGGCTGCCCGAGGACACCGACCGGCTCGTCGTCAAGGCCCTCCAGACGTACGACAACAACGAGGTCGTCCGCTGGATCGAGGAGCCGAAGGAAGGCGCCAAGGAGCCCCAGTACCCCGCGCCCGTCCTGAAGCTCTCCGCGGCCACGGACGACCACCACGGCGGCGGCGCGAAGACGGACGAGAAGGCCGACGAGAAGGCGGCCGGCCACGACCACAAGGCCACGGGCGAGAAGGGCCACACCGAGGCCGCCGCCTCCACCTCCGACAGCAGCGACACCACCGCGCGCGTCCTCGGCGTCGTCGGCATCCTCGTCGGCGTCGCCGGCGTCGCCTTCGGTCTGCTCGCCGGCCGTCGCCGCTCCGCCTGACCGCGAGCCCAGAGACACGCGAGACACGCGAGGCACGCGAGACCCGCGAGACCGCGAGACCCGCGAGACCCGCGAGACGCGAGAGAACACGAGAGAGCACGTTCCATGTCAGTTCAGAAAACACCCGACCCTGCCACCGACGAGCGAGCCAGGCCCAGCCGTCGCGCACCCTTGATCGTCGCCGCCGCCGCGGTCGTCGCCGCTCTCACGGTGACGACCGTCGTCGGCCTCGACTCCGGTGACGACAAGGCGGGCGGCTCCGGGAACGGAACCGTCGCCGAGGTCTCCGCCGAAGGCGGCAGCACCAAGGCGGCGACCGTCCTCGACCGCCCCTTCACCAAGCCCGACCTCGTCCTCACGGACACCAAGGGCCAGAAGTTCGACCTCCGCGCGCAGACCAAGGGCAAGCCGACGCTGATCTACTTCGGCTACACGCACTGCCCCGACGTCTGCCCGCTGACGATGAGCAACATCGCCGTCGCGAAGAAGCAGCTCCCCAAGGCCGACCAGGACAAGCTCCAGGTCGTCTTCGTCACCACCGACCCCGAGCGGGACACCTCGGCCGAGCTGGCCAAGTGGCTGCCCGCCGCCGGGGACCCGTCCTTCGTCGGGCTCACCGGCGACTTCTCCGCGATCCAGGCGGGCGCCAAGCAGATGGGCATCGGCATCTCCCCGGCGAAGAAGGAGAAGGACGGCTCGGTCGTCTCCATGCACGGAGCCCAGGTGATCGCGTTCTCGCCCACGACCGACCAGGGCTACGTCCTGTACGGCGAGGACACGACCGTCGACGACTACGCCAAGGACCTGCCGAAGCTCATCAAGGGGGAGAACCCGTGAACCGCCGCACCACCGTCCTGTCCACCACCGCCGCCGTCGCCCTGACGGCAGCCCTCGCCCTGTCCGGATGCTCGTCCGACAGCTCCGGCAACTCCGGCAGCGGCTCCGGCAGCGGGGGCAAGCCCGAGCTGAAGGTCAGCGGCGCGTTCATGCCGCAGCCCGTGATGGACATGGCCGGCGGCTTCCTGACCATCAAGAACGACAGCGGCACCGCCGACAAGCTCACCTCCGTCACGAGCCCGATCTCGGACGACGTCCAGATCCACGAGACGAAGAACCAGAAGATGCAGCAGGTGAAGTCCTTCGACATCCCCGCGAACGGCGAACTCAAGCTCGAACGTGGCGGCAACCACATCATGTTCATGGGGCTGAAGACCAAGCCGAAGCAGGGCGACAAGGTCAGCATCGAGCTGCACTTCGAGAAGGCCGGCCCCATCAAGGTCGACGTCCCCGTCGAGGCCGCCACCCACAACCCGAAGCAGCACTGAGCTACTTGAGGGACTGACACACACATGCCCACCACCACCGCCCCGCGCCTCGGAACCGCCCTGGCCCGGCTGCTGCTCGTCACGGCCGCGCTGCTCGGCGCGCTGCTCGCCGGCGCCGCCCCCGCGTCCGCGCACGCCGCGCTGACCGGCAGCGACCCGCAGGACGGGGCGGTGGTCGCCACCGCCCCCAAGGACGTCAACCTCACCTTCTCCGAACAGGTCGCCATGGGCGGCGACTCGATCCGTGTCCTCGACCCCGCGGGAAATCGGGTCGACACCGGCGAGATACGCGACCTGTGCAGCGCCAACATCATCCGGTACGGGGTCGGCCTCCGCTCCGGACTGCCCGAAGGCACCTACACGGTGGCCTGGCAAGCCGTCTCCGCGGACAGCCACCCCGTGGCCGGTGCCTTCACCTTCTCCGTCGGCGCCCCCTCCGAGACCTCCGTCGCCCTCCCCGACAAGACCGTCGGCGGCGGACTCGTCGGCACGCTCTACGGCATCGCCCGCTACCTCTCGTACGCCGCCTTCACCATCCTCGTCGGCGGCAGCGCCTTCGTCCTCGCCTGCTGGCCGCGCGGCGCGAGCGTCCGCCCCATCCAGCGGCTCGTCGTCCGCGGCTGGCTCACGCTCACCGCGGCCACCCTGGTGATGCTGCTGCTGCGCAACCCGTACACCGGCTCCGGCGAGCTCGGCGACGCCTTCGACCTCGGCGGGCTGAGGTCCGTCCTGCAGACGAAGACCGGCGCCGCGCTCATCTCCCGGCTGATGCTGCTCGGTGCGGCCGCGCTCTTCGTGGCCGTGCTCTTCGGGGCGTACACGAAGCGGACCGACGAGAAGGAGAAGAAGGACCTCACCTTCGGGCTCGCCATCGGCGGCACCGTGGTGGCCGCCGGTATCGCGGGCACCTGGGCCCTCGCCGAGCACGCCTCCACCGGCATCCAGCCTCAGATCGCGATGCCCGTCGATCTCCTGCACCTGCTGGCCGTGGCCGCCTGGCTGGGCGGCCTCACCACGCTGCTCGTCGCGCTCTACCGGGCACCCGGCATCGAACGTGCCGCGGTGGAACGCTTCTCGAAGATCGCCTTCGGCTCCGTCGTCGTCCTCGCGGCGACCGGCCTCTACCAGTCCTGGCGGCAGGTCGGCTCCTGGTCCGCCCTGACCGGCACGGCGTACGGCCAGCTCCTCCTGGTCAAGATCGGTCTCGTGGCCGTCCTGCTGGGCATCGCCTGGATCTCGCGCCGCTGGACCCAGCGCCTGGGCGCCCCGGCGAACACCCAGAAGACCGAGGAGAAGGCCGAGAAGGCCGAGAACGACGGCGAGGCCGACGAGGCCCACGAGGCCCACGAGGCCCACGAGGCCGACGAGGCCGACGAGGCCGACGAGGCCCACGAGGCCGACGAGGCCCACGAGGCCGACGAGGCCCACGAGGCCGACGAGGCCGACGAGGCCGACGAGGCCGACGAGGCCGACGAGGCCGACGAGGCCGAGAAGACCAAGAACGACGACAAGGCCGCCGGGGACGACCACTTCGACGAACCCAACGCCCTTGACGACCTCGACCCCGTACGAGCAGCGCAGCTCGCGCGGCAGCGGGCCGCCGTCGCCACCGCCCGCACGAAGCGGGACCGCGACGCCGACCCCGAGCGGACCGGTCTGCGTCGCTCCGTCCTGACCGAAGCCGTCGTCGCCGTGGTCCTGCTCGCCGTGACGACCGTTCTGACGTCGACCGAGCCCGGCCGTACGGAGGAAGAGGCCGGGCGTTCGCAGTCCGCCTCCGGTTCGACCGCCGTGCCCGACCGGCCCGTGGACATCCGACTGCCCTTCGACACCGGAGGCGTCAACGGCAAGGGGACGATACGGCTCAGCCTCGACCCCGGCCGGACCGGCGCCAACGCGCTGCACATCTTCCTCGACGGCCCCGACGCCCGTCCGCTGGACGTTCCCGAGCTGAAGGTCGCCTTCACCCTGAAGGCGAAGGACATCGGCCCGCTGCCGGTCTTCCCCGACCGCATCCAGGCCGGTCACTGGAGCGCCAACGGTGTGCAGATCCCGATGGCCGGCGAGTGGCAGATCCAAGTCACGGTCCGTACCTCCGACATCGACCAGACCACCATCGACAAGAACGTGAAGATCGGCTGACCTTCGTGAGCAACGACGACAACCTTGAGATCTCCCGGCGGCGGCTCCTCGGCACGGTCGGCGCGGCGGGCGCCGCCGGCCTCGCGCTCGGCGCCGCCGGCGGTGCCGGTGTCTACGCGGCTGCCGCCGACTCCGGCTCCTCGGCCACCGGTGCGGGCGGTGCGACCGCGCTGACCACGGTCGGCGCGACGGAGGCGATGTTTCACGGGAAACATCAGGCGGGGATCACCACTCCGCTTCAGTCACGCGGCCACCTGGTCGCCTTCGACCTCGCGGCGGGCGCGGGCCGCAAGGAAGCCGCCGCCCTGCTGCGCCGCTGGTCGGCGACGGCCAAGGCCCTGATGGCGGGCGAGCCCTCGACCGACGACACCGGCATCGCCCTCGACGCCGGTCCCTCCTCCCTCACCGTCACCTTCGGGTTCGGCCACTCCTTCTTCGGGCGTACGGGACTCACGGCCCGCCGCCCCTCGCAGCTCGACCCACTGCCCGCCTTCTCCGCCGACGCACTCGACCCGCAGCGGTCCGAGGGCGATCTCTGGGTGCAGATCGGCGCCGACGACGCCCTCGTCGCCTTTCACGCCCTGCGCGCCCTGCAGAAGGAAGCGGGTGCGGCTGCCAAGGTCCGCTGGCAGATGAACGGCTTCAACCGCTCGGCGGGCGCCACCGCCAAGCCGATGACCGCCCGCAACCTCATGGGCCAGGTCGACGGCACGGGCAACCCGAAGCCGTCGGAGCCCGACTTCGACCAGCGGATCTTCGTCCCCCAGGGAGCCTCGGGGGCGCAGGAGTGGATGGCCGGAGGCTCGTACGCCGTCGTCCGCCGGATCCGGATGCTGCTCGACGACTGGGAGAAGCTCCCGCTCGACAAGCAGGAGAAGGTCATCGGCCGTCGGAAGTCCGACGGCGCTCCCCTGACCGGTGGGACCGAGACGACCGAACTCGACCTGGACAAGACCGGCCCCGACGGCAGGCTCGTCATCCCGGACAACGCCCACTCCCGTATCTCCGCCCCCGAACAGAACGGCGGAGCCGCCATGCTGCGGCGTCCCTTCTCCTTCCACGACGGCATCGGCCCGGACGGCACACCCGACGCCGGTCTGCTCTTCATCTGCTGGCAGGCCGATCCGCTCAGGGGCTTCGTGCCCGTGCAGCGCAAGCTCGACCGGGGTGACGCGCTCTCCCCCTTCATCCGGCACGAGGCGAGCGGCCTGTTCGCCGTGCCGGGCGGGGCGGCGGAGGGCGAGTACGTGGGTCAGCGGCTTCTGGAGTCCTGAGAGCGCCCGCGCCTATTAGGGTGACCGTATGTCAGCCACCCGGTATACGTATCTCGGCCCCGAAGGCACGTTCACGGAGGCCGCGCTGCGTACGCTGCCCGAGGCCGCGACGCGGGAGCTGATCCCCATGGTCTCCGTCCCGGCCGCCCTGGACGCGGTACGCAACGGGGAGGCGGCTGCCGCGCTCGTACCGATCGAGAACTCGGTGGAGGGCGGGGTCACCGCCACCCTGGACGAGCTGGCCTCGGGCGAGCCGCTGATGATCTACCGCGAGGTGCTCCTGCCGATCGCGTTCGCGCTCCTCGTGCGGCCGGGCACCACGCTCGCCGAGATCAAGACGGTCACGGGTCATCCGGTCGCGCAGCCGCAGGTACGGAACTGGCTGCGGGCCCACCTGCCCGACGCACTGTGGGAGTCGGCGGCCTCGAACGCGGACGGTGCGCGGCTGGTGCAGGAGGGACGGTTCGACGCGGCCTTCGCGGGCGAGTTCGCGGCGGCGGCCTATGGCCTGGAGGCCCTGGTCACCGAGATCCACGACGCGGAGAACGCCGAGACCCGGTTCGTCCTGGTGGGCCGGCCGGCCCGGCCCGCGGCGCCGACCGGGGCGGACAAGACGTCGGTGGTGCTGTGGCTGGGTGATGACCATCCGGGTGCCCTCCTTGAGCTGCTCCAGGAATTCGCGGTGCGCGGGGTGAACCTGATGCTGATCCAGTCCCGTCCGACGGGGGCCGGCATCGGGAACTACTGCTTCGCCGTGGATGCCGAGGGCCATATCTCGGACCGGCGCGTCGGCGAGGCGCTGATGGGGCTCAAGCGGATCTGCCCGAAGGTGCGGTTCCTCGGGTCGTACCCGCGGGCGGGCGTCGCGGTGGAGGATGTCGCCGCGCTGCGGCGGGGGACGTCGGACGCGGAGTTCATGGCGGCCTCCGATTGGCTGGCGAGGGCCCAGGACGGTCGGGCCTGAACCGATCGTGCCCCACCGCCCTCTCTGCCGGGGGCGGTCGTCCACAGGCGCGAACGACTAGTCCTACCTGCATATTTTCGACTCCCACACAGAGTTATCCACAGGGGCCTCGCTCGCCCTGGGGACAAGTCGATATGGCACTCCGCCAAGGTCGACAAATCGCCCCACTCGGCTTCTGTTCACCCACAGAGCGCAGATCAGCCCCCGTCACCCCCGTTCCAATGATCAACTCTTTAGGGCGAGGAATTCCCACTCGGACGAGTGTGCGCGGCAGGTTTGATCATGTTTACGCCCAGGAATTCGTTCACGATCCACAGAAGTTCCGCACAGCCTGTGGAAAACTCCACGGGCCTTGCCCCTGCTGTGGAGAAGCCCAAGGAAGTCCCTTGATCCACGGGGCGGTTCGGTCAAGGAACGCACACCGATCCGCCCCTTTTCGGGGGGCCTTGTGCCGCTTATTGACGAATAGGGAGAGCATTTCCCAATACCGGCAATTCGGGCAAAGCGACACGCACGGCTATATCGGGTGGGGTGGCGCGAGCCCGCACCGGTAGCCTGGTGGGGTGATTGACCTTCGCCTGCTCCGTGAGGACCCCGACCGTGTTCGCGCCTCCCAGCGCGCCCGTGGAGAGGACGTCGAACTCGTCGACGCCCTGCTCTCCGCCGATGAGCGGCGCAGGTCGTCCGGCGTCCGATTCGACGAGCTTCGTTCCGAGCAGAAGGCGCTCGGCAAGCTGATCCCCAAGGCCTCCCCCGAGGAGCGCGCCGAGCTCCTGCAGCGGGCCGAGCAGCTCAAGACCGACGTCAAGGCCGCCGAGGCCGAGCAGAACGAGGCCGACGAGACCGCTCGCGCCCTCCTGCTCCAGCTCGGCAACATCGTCCACACGGACGTGCCGGTCGGCGGCGAGGAGGACTTCGTCGTCCTGGAGACGCACGGCACCATCCGCGACTTCGCGGCCGAGGGCTTCGAGCCCAAGGACCACCTGGAGCTGGGCGAGGCGCTCGGCGCCATCGACGTCGAGCGCGGCGCGAAGGTCTCCGGCTCGCGCTTCTACTACCTCACGGGCGTCGGCGCCCTGCTGGAGCTGGCCCTCGTCAACGCGGCGATCGCGCAGGCGACCGAGGCCGGCTTCATCCCCATGCTGACCCCGGCGCTGGTCCGCCCGCGCGCCATGGAGGGCACCGGCTTCCTCGGCCAGGCCGCGGAGAACGTGTACCACCTGGAGAAGGACGACTTCTACCTCGTCGGCACGTCCGAGGTCCCCCTCGCGGCGTACCACATGGACGAGATCATCGACGCCGACAAGCTCCCGCTGCGCTACGCCGGCTTCTCGCCGTGCTTCCGCCGCGAGGCCGGCACGTACGGCAAGGACACCCGGGGCATCTTCCGGGTCCACCAGTTCGACAAGGTCGAGATGTTCTCGTACGTCGCTCCCGAGGACGCGGAGAACGAGCACAAGCGGCTGCTGGACTGGGAGAAGCAGTGGCTGACCAGCCTCGAACTGCCCTTCCAGGTCATCGACGTGGCCACCGGCGACCTCGGCTCCTCCGCCTCGCGCAAGTTCGACTGCGAGGCGTGGATCCCGACGCAGGGCAAGTACCGCGAGCTGACCTCCGCCTCGAACTGCGACGGCTTCCAGGCCCGCCGCCTGTCCGTGCGGATGCGCGACGAGCGGGGCGGCAAGAAGGTCGTCCAGCCGCTGGCCACGCTGAACGGCACCCTGTGCGCCGTACCGCGCACGATCGTGGCCATCCTGGAGAACCACCAGCTTCCGGACGGCTCGGTGCACGTGCCGGAGGTCCTCCGGCCCTACCTGGGCGGCCGTGAGGTCCTGGAGCCGATCTCCAAGTGAGCTCCTTCCCGTACAAGCTCGTCGCGACGGACCTCGACGGCACGCTGCTGCGCGCCGACGAGTCGGTCTCGGACCGTACGCGTGACGCCCTCGCCGCCGTGGTGGCGGCGGGGGCCGCGCACATCGTGGTCACCGGCCGGTCCGTCCCCTGGACCCGGCACATCCTCGACGACCTCGGCTACGGGGGCCTCGCGGTGTGCGGTCAGGGCGCGCAGGTCTACCACGCGGGCGAGCACCGGCTGCTGACCTCGGTGACCCTGGACCGGCAGCTGGCGGGACTGGCACTGTCGAAGATCGAGGCCGAGGTGGGTCCGCTGGCCCTGGCCGCGAGCCGCGACGGCCTGGACGGCGAGGTGCTGATCAGCCCCGGGTACCGGGTGCACGAGGGGCCGCTGCCGTACGTCCCGTTCGAGGACCCGGCAGAGCTGTGGTCGGCCCCGCTGAACAAGGTCTACATCCAGCACCCCACGCTCTCCGACGACGAGCTGGCGGAGGCCGCCCGCCGGACGAGCGGAAGCCTGGTGGACGTGGTCATGGCCGGCCCGGGGATCGTCGAGATCCTTCCGCTGGGTCTGAGCAAGGCCACCGGCCTCTCGCTCGCCGCGCGCCGGCTGGGCGTGAAGGCGGCCGACACGATCGCTTTCGGCGACATGCCCAACGACATCCCGATGTTCGGATGGGCGGCGCGGGGCGTGGCGATGGCGAACGCGCACGACGAGCTGAAGGCCGTGGCGGACGAGGTGACGACCTCGAACGAGGATGACGGCATCGCGGTGGTGCTGGAGCGCCTGCTCACGGCGTAGCGGGCCCGTCAGGGCGGAGGATGCGCGGATCGAACGCGCGCGGGGGTGACCCCGACGACGGCTTAGCAAGCCGCTGCCTTACCACTCGGCCAATCCTCCGGGTGGGCGGCCCGCGCGGAGAACCCGCGCGCTCGAAGCGGCCGCCCCGGCGGCGCTAGGGGGCGCCGCCCTGCAGGGAGCTCGACGGACTCGAACTCCGGCTCGAACTGGTGTCGGTCGTCATCGCGCTCCTCCCCGGCCTCATGGCGGGCATCCCCCGCGCAACTACTGTGCGTCCGGGGGTCGTTCCCGCGCCACCGATTTACCCCGCGTCAGCGGCCGGAACGCCAGGCCGATGACGAGCGAGATCGCGTGCCCCAGGTCCGTGTACGTATGGCTCGTGAACAGCGGTACGGCGAAGAAGGCGACCGCTCCCGCAAGGTAGAGCCACCGCCACGGACGCGGGATCCAGTACGTCAGGATCCCCACCGAGGCCGCGAGCCCGTAGCTGACCCCGATGTCGACGACGTGCGCCATGCTGCGCGGCACGTCGTGGTCCTGGATCGCCTCCAGGACGACCTTCTGGCTGATGAGCGTCGCCGCAATGTGTGCCGTCGCCACGACGACGAGCCAGCGCAGCGTGCCGAGCCGGCGCTCGACCGGCGCGTGGAAGAGCTCGAAGAGCACCGCGTACAGGACGAAGGCCGCCGGGTTCTCGATCCAGAACGCGCTGCCGAGCAGCGCCCGGACCGGGTGGTGCGAGAGCTGGTGGAGGTTGCTGCTGTTGCGGTGGAGCAGGGAGTGCTCCAGGCCGTCGGAGGACAGCGCGATGACCAGGCTGGTGAACGCGATGACGAGCAGCCACACATGCGTACCGGGTGACGAACGCACCCACGACCTGATCGGTCGGGACGGTTCGCCACCCGGCGGCTGGGGTTCGGGGGTCGGCACCCGTCAGTGCCTATCACCCTGGGACGGAAGAACCCTCAGAAATTGATCATGTGTCCGGCAAGGCCGTGGATGGCTTCCTTCACGGCCTCGCCCAGGGTCGGGTGGGCGTGGACGTTCCGCGCCACCTCGTGGACCGTGAGGTCCCACTGCTGCGCCAGCGTCAGCTCGGGCAGCAGCTCGGTGACGTCGGGGCCGATCAGGTGGGCGCCGATGATCTCGCCGTACTTCCCGTCACTGATGATCTTGACGAAGCCGGTGGAGTCGCCGAGGCCGTGCGCCTTGCCGTTCGCGGTGAACGGGAACTTGGCGACCTTGACGTCGTACCCCTTCTCCCGAGCCTGCTCCTCGGTCCAGCCGAAGCTGGCGATCTGCGGCTGGCAGTAGGTGGCGCGGGGGATCATCGGGTAGTCGAGTTCCATCGTCTCGGCGTCCCCGATGGTCTCGGCGGCGACGACACCCATGGACTCGGCGGTGTGCGCGAGCATCAGCTTCGCGGTCACGTCACCGATGGCGAAGATGTTCGGCACGTTGGTGCGGCAGTGGCCGTCGACCTCGATGGCGCCGCGCTCGGTGAGCGCCACACCGGTGCTCTCCAGGCCGTAGCCGGAGACGTTCGGGGCGAAGCCGATGGCCTGCAGGACCTTGTCGGCCTCCAGGACCTTCTGCGCGCCGTCCTTGCCGGTGACGGTGACGCGGACCTGCGGGCCGGACTCGTCGATCGTCTCGACGCGGGTCGAGGTGAGGACGTCGATGCCGAGCTTGCGGTACTGCTTGGCCAGCTCCTTGGAGACGTCCGCGTCCTCCAGCGGCGCGATCCGGTCGAGGAACTCGACGATGGTGACCTTCACGCCGTAGTTGTGGAGCACGTACGCGAACTCGATGCCGATCGCGCCGGCGCCCGCGATGATGATCGACTGCGGCACGTCCTCGGCGAGGATCTGCTCCTCGAACGTCACCACGCGCTCGCTGCGGGCGGTGCCCGGCAGCAGACGCGGCGTGGCGCCGGTGGCGATGATGCAGTTGTCGAACGAGATCGTCTGCGAGGTGCCGTCGGCCTTGCTCACCTGCAGGGTGTTCGCGTCGAGGAAGGTGCCACGGCCGTCGAACTCCGTGATCCCGTTCTTCTTCATGAGGAAGTGGACGCCCTTGACCCGGCCGTCGGCGACCGTGCGGCTGCGGCGGAACGCCTCGCCGTAGTCGAAGGAGACCGTGCCGTCGACCTTGATGCCGAAGGTCTTGGCGTCGTGGTTGAAGATGTGGGCGAGTTCGGCGTTGCGCAGCAGCGCCTTGGTGGGGATGCAGCCGACGTTCAGGCAGACACCACCCCAGTACTTCTCTTCGACGACCGCGACCCGCTTGCCCAGCTGGGCGGCGCGGATGGCGGCGACGTAGCCGCCGGGGCCAGCTCCGAGTACGACGACGTCGAAGCGGTCTGACATGACTGACTCCCGAGGGTGGTGAGGGTGTTCGTGTCCCGTACGGGCCCACAGTAGTCCGGCGTCCCTCGGAGTGGCCGGGTAGGCGGGGAGCCTGTGGGCAACTTGTAGGATGACTGGGCAACCGGGCGAATGAAGGGGAGCAGAGCGGTGATGGCTCTGAAAGCTGCGGGACGGACCTCGCTGGTGGACTCGGTCGTCGAGCAGCTGCGGGAGCAGCTCGCGGCGGGCGAGTGGTCGGTGGGCGACCGCATCCCCACCGAGCACGACCTCGCCGAGCAGCTGGGCGTGGGACGCAACACGGTCCGCGAGGCGATCCGGGTCCTGGTCCACGCGGGGCTGCTGGAGTCGCGCCAGGGCAACGGCACCTTCGTCCGGTCGACCGCCGATCCCGCGGCCGTGCTGCGCGGCATGCGCCATGCGGGCGCCCGGGACGTCCTGGAGCTGCGGGTCGCCCTCGAGGCGGAGGCGGCGCGCCTCGCGGCGGTACGGCGGGACACCCACGACCTCCTGCGGCTGCGGGCCGCGCTCACGACCCTGCGCGAGGAGGGCGACCGCGACGCGGACGCGGACCTCGCCTTCCACCTGGCGGTCGTCTCCGCGACGCACAACGCTGCCTTCACCGAGGTGTACCGCTTCTTCTCCACGCAGGTGCACGAGGTGCTCGTGGACGCGCTCGGCGACCGGGAGATGCCGCCGGTCGACATCGACGCGCACGAGGCCCTCGTCGCGGCGATCGAGTCGGGCGACGCGGAGGCCGCGGAGGCGGGCGCGCGGGAGCTGCTGCGGGTGCCGATGGAGACGGTGGCCGCGCTGATGGGGGAGCCGCGGTGAGGGCGGGCACGGAGCCCGACAGCCACGCGCGCGTGGAGCCCCGAGCCGGCCACGCACGCGTGGAGACTCTGCCCGCCGCTCCGGGGGCACCTGGCCGCCGGACGGCGCGGCGGCGGGCGTTGTTCGCCCACCCGCTGCTGCTCATGGTCGCGATCGTGCTGGCCTCGCTCAACATGCGGGCGGCCATGGCGAGCGTGGCGCCCCTGGTGGGCGAGATAGCGGCGAACTTCGGCCTGTCGTCGACGGCCAGTTCGCTGGTGACGTCCGTGCCCGTGCTCTTCCTCGGCGCGGGCGCGCTCGTCGCGCCGTGGCTGGGACGGCGCTTCGGCACCGAAGCGGTGCTGCTTGCGGCGCTGGTCCTGCTCGGCGCCGGCATCCTCGTACGGGTCCTGCCGTCGGTGTACGCGCTGTACGGCGGCGGTGTCCTGGTCGGCACGGCGATCGCCCTGCTCAACGTGTTGATGCCGAGCCTGATCAAGCGGGACTTCCCCGACCGGGCCGCGTCGATGACCTCGCTCTACACGGGCGCGATGATCGCGGGCGCCACGCTCGTCGCGGCGGCCTCGGTGCCGCTGGAGGAGGCCTTCGGCGGGAGCTGGGAGGCGTCGCTCGCCTTCTGGTCGCTACTGGCGGCGCTCGCGGCGACGGCCTGGCTGCCGCAGGTGCTGCTCGCCAGGGGTCGTACGGGCCGGGGCCGAACGGGAGTCAGTGACACGGGACAGAGGGTGCGCACCGCCGCCGTGCCGTCGACGCCCGCGACGCGAAGCGTGTGGAGGTCGGCGCTCGCCTGGCAGGTGACCCTCTTCATGGGGCTGCAGTCCCTCTGGACGTACGTCCTGATCGCCTGGATGCCGACGATCTTCACCGACCACGGTATGAGCCGCTCCACGGCGGGCGTGATCTTCGCCTTCAACAACCTGACCCAGGTGGCGGGCGCGTTCGCGGTGCCATTGCTCGCCGGCCGGATGCGGAGCCAACGTCCGCTGGTCGTCCTCGTCACGACACTGGTCGCGGCGGGTTACGCGGGGCTTCTCGCGGCGCCCGTGCAGGGGGCCTGGCTCTGGTCCGCGCTCCTCGGCGTCGGACAGGGCGGTGCGGTCGGCCTGGCGCTCACCCTGATCGTCCTGCGGGCGGGCGACGCGGCGACCGCGTCCCGGCTCTCGGGGATGGCCCAGACCGTCGGCTATCTGCTGGCGGCCGCCGGACCGCTGGCCGCCGGGGCGGTCCACCAGGCGACCGGTTCGTGGACGGTGCCGATCGTCCTGGTGCTGTGCGTCTGCGCGGCGGCCCTGGGGGTGGGCCTCCTCGCGGCCAGGGACCGCAAGGTCTGAGTCAGGGACAACGGTCTGGGGCCGGGACGGCGCGGTCCGGGGCCAGGCGGCAGGGCACAGGTCCCGGGCCGGACGGCAGGGCACAGGTCCCGGGGCCCCTTTCGCGGGGCCACGGGACCGGACCGTCCTACTCCTCGCCCGCCAGCTTCAGCGTCCGCAGCTTCTGGCCCGCGTACCAGGTCGCCAGGACCGTCACGCCGACCAGCAGGGACACCGCCACCGGAAGACCGACGTCCGAGGTGACGAGCCCCTCGCCGCTGACCTTCTGCGCGACCGCGAGCGACCACTGCTGCACGCTGAGCGTCTTCGCCCCGTCGATCAGGGAGCCGAACAGGGTCTCCCAGACCAGCGCGTACACCAGCCCGATGACCACCGCGTGCCGGCTGACGGTGCCGAGCAGGAGGAAGAGCGCGCTGTACGCGATGGAGGCGACCAGCGCCGCGACCGTGTACGCGACCGCCACCTGCTGGCCGTTGCCGTTGAGGATCATGCCGGCGAGGAACGTGGGCACGGCCGAGAAGGCCATGGTCACGGCGATCGCCACGATCAGCTTGGTGAAGATGATCGAGGGCCGCTTCACCGGCTTGGACAGCAGATAGACGATCGAACCGTCGTCGATCTCCGGCCCGATCGCGCCCGTTCCGGCGATGACACCGATCAGCGGCACCATCGTGGCGAGCGCGAAACCGCCGAGGACGTCGGCCGCGATCTGGTCGTCGGCGCCGTTGAACAGCCTTACGGCGGTGGCGATCAGCAGCAGGAGCGCGGGCAGCGCGAAGAGGATCAGCGCCCGCCGGCGGCCGAGGAGGGCCCGGTAGGTGAGCCGGGCGACTGTGGGGTTGTACATCGGTCAGGCTCCTTTCAGGCCGCTACGAGGTACGAGAAGACCGATTCGAGGGACTCGTCCGAGGGCGAGACCGTCAGCAGCCGGATCCCCTGCTCCCGGGCGACCCGGGGCAGCAGTTCCGTGAACCGCCCGAAGTCCACCGCCTGGACGCGCAGGGCGCCTTCGGCGAGGTCGACCTCGATGCCGGCCGTGGACGGGTCGGCGATGAGGGCCGCCGCGAGCGCCCGGTCGTCGCTGGACCGGACGAGATAGCGGTGCGGCCGGTCCGTCATCAGCCGGCGGATCTTGCGGAAGTCGCCCGAGGCGGCGTGCCGTCCGGCGACGATCACCTCGATGTGCGAGGCCAGCTGCTCGACCTCCTCCAGGATGTGCGAGGAGAAGAGCACCGTGCGCCCCGCAGCGCCCATCCGGCGCAGCAGATCCATCAACTGCATGCGCTGGCGCGGGTCCATGCCGTTGAACGGCTCGTCGAGCAGCAGCACGGACGGCTCGTGGACGAGGGCCGAGGCCATCTTCACGCGCTGCCGCATGCCCTTGCTGTACGTGGCGATCTTCCGGTCCTGCGCGTACTCCATCTCGACCGTGGCGAGCGCGTGCTGGGCCTCCTTGGCGCCCAGGCCGTGCAACTCGGCGTTGGCGAGCACGAACTCGCGGCCGGTGAGGAAGTCGTACATCGCTTCCCGCTCCGGTACGACGCCGATCTGCGTGTACACGGATTCGTTCTTCCAGATCGGCCGTCCGTCGAGGGTGACGGTGCCGGTGGAGGGGGCGAGGAAGCCGCCCATCATGTTGATGAGGGTGGACTTTCCGGCGCCGTTGGGGCCGAGGAGTCCGGTGACGCCGGGGCCGATCGTCATCGTGACGTCGTTGACGGCGACGACGTTGCCGAACCACCGAGAGGCGTGGTCGATGTTCAGGGTTGTCACAGCCCGACCTTTCGGTAGCGGCGCATCAGCACTCCGTACGAGCCGACGACGAGCGCGAGGACGACCAGCAGATAGACGACTCCGGCGCCGGCGCCCGGTCCGACTCCTTCCCCTCCGGGGAAGGAGGTGGACGCGCCGAGGAACGCGGTCTGGACTCCGTCGATCAGGGTGATCGGGGAGAAGAGGCCCAGCCACTGGATGACGTCGGCGTTGTCCGTGCTGTAGGCGATGCCCTGGAGGGTGGTGACGGCGCCGTAGGAGATCACCAGGGTGGCGATGACGGCGGCGACGCCGAAGCCGCGGCGCGGGGTGAGCGCGGCCATGACCAGGCCGATGCCGCCGAAGAGCACCGAGAGGAGGGCGACGGAGACGAGCCCCTGGCCGAACTCCTGGGTCTGGTCGGCGAAGTTCATCTTGGCGAGCAGCGATCCGATCCAGAGGATCAGCAGCGGGACGGCGGTCAGGATGAACAGGGCCGAGGCCATCGCGGTGTACTTGGCGAGGACGTAGTCGACGCGCTCGATGGGCCGCGAGAAGTACAGCGGGACCGTCTTGAAGCGCAGGTCCCGGGAGACCGACTGGGGGGCCTGGGAGGCCAGGAAAAGGCCGATGACGGCCTGCATGATGATCGCGTACCGGGTGTAGTCCACCGACAGGTCCGTGCTCTTCACCGTGACCGCCACGGCGACGATGATCAGCGCCGGGACGCACATCACGGTGAAGAGGATCATCGGCAGCACCTTGGACTTGGCGCTGCGGCCGAGGCCGTAGGAGCCGCGCAGGGACTGCGAGAAGAGCGACCGGCGCGCGTAGGCGCGGCCGAAGCGGGGCCCGTCGTAGTTGCGGTACCCGATGTTGTGGATCTGCGTGGTCTCGGGGGCCGGGGTGCTCATCGCGCCGACACCTCCTCCTGCTTCTGCGGCTGCGCGTCGGGCCGGAAGACCTCGGCGATGTGGTGGCGACGCTGTTCCATCCGGACGAGGCCGAGGCCGAGGTCGGCGACGGTGTCGCGCACCAGGTCGAACGTCTCGTCGCCGACGGCCTCCACGAGGAGGATGTGGCCGGCACCGGGCAGACCCTCCTCCTCGCTCGCGTGGAGCGTCACACCCGCCGTCGCGAGGGCCGTGCGGAGCGCCGCCGTGCCGTCGGGGTGGGTGTCGGAGTCGGTGACCTCGACCGCGAGGGTCGTGGTCATCTGCGTGAAGTCACTGGTGGAGCTGGAGCGCAGCAGCGTCCCGCCGTCGATGACGACGACGTGGTCGCAGGTCCGTTCCAGCTCGCCGAGGAGGTGGGAGGTGACGAGGACGGAGATGCCGAAGTCGGTCCAGACCCGGCGGATCAGGCCGAGCATCTCGTCGCGGCCCACCGGGTCGAGGCCGTTGGTCGGCTCGTCGAGGAGGACCAGCTGCGGGTCGTGGACCAGCGCCTGGGCGAGCTTCACCCGCTGCTTCATGCCCGTCGAGTAGCCGCCGATGGGGCGGTACCGCTCCTCGTAGAGGCCGACGTGACGCAGGGTGTCGGCGGTCCGCTCGCGGGCGGCGTCGGCGGGCAGACCGGACATCCGCGCCATGTGGACGACGAATTCGGTGGCCGAGACGTCCGGCGGGAGGCAGTCGTGCTCGGGCATGTAGCCGACGCGCTCGCGGATCTGGGCGCCGGACGTGGAGACGTCGAGACCCAGGACCTCGGCGCGTCCCTCCGTGGCGGGGGAGAGTCCGAGCAGAATCTTGATCATCGTGGACTTGCCGGCTCCGTTGGCACCCACAAGTCCGGTCACACCGGGCCCGATGTCCAGGGAGAGCCGGTCAAGAGCGGTCACCCGGGGGAACCGCTTGCTGAGGCTTTCGGTAGCGATCACAGTCACGCTTCGACGGTAGTGGTGTGCGCCACAGCAGTCGTCAGCCCAACGGCTCGATCCGTATCCGACTCCAGGAGTACAAGCCCGTAGGGGAGCCGAGACCAAAGTCGTTCGGCACCGGCGCCCGCCGGGTTTTCCACAGGGCGCGTGCACACCCCTTGACGCAGCCGCCAAGCATTGTCACATTCATCAGTGTCACGTTACGGGCACGTAGCGCACACGGATGTTCACGGGACGGACGGGTGGCATGACCTCAGCAGTGGCAAGCGAACTGACCGCGGAACTGCGCGGATTCAGAGAAGTGCAGCGCCTGTCGTACGCGTGCGCGGAAGCCGTCGCGGCGCAGCTGCGACCGGGGGTGACCGAGCGCGAGGCCGCGAAGATGCAGCGCGACTGGCTGTACGAGCGGGGTGTACGGGACTGGTTCCACCGCCCCTTCGCCTGGTTCGGCGACCGCACGGCCTTCGTCGACTTCAAGATCCCGCTGCAGTTCTTCCCCACGAACCGGCGACTCGAAGCGGGGATGCCCTTCATCCTCGACATGGCGCCCGTGTACAAGGGCTACACCTCGGACATCGGCTACTCCGGCTGCCTGGGCCTCAACCCGGTCCACGACAAGCTGCTCACCGACCTGCGGGCCCACCGGGAGCTGATCCTCGCCGAGGTCCGCGAGCGCCGCTCGCTGCGCGAGATCTACGAGGACGTGGACCGGCTCATGGTCCGCCAGGGGTACGCGAACCGGCACCGCGCGTATCCCTTCGGCGTGATCGCCCACAAGATCGACAGGGTCAAGGAGCGTCGCTGGTCGCCCACGCTCTTCGGCTTCGGCACGCAGTCGCTCAAGGGCCTGGCGAGCGACGCGATCCACGGCCACCGCGACGGCTGGTCGCCGCTCTGGTCGCCGTACACGTTCTCCGACCATCCGCCCCAGCCAGGGCTGTGGGCGGTCGAGCCGCACCTCGGATTCCGGGGTACGGGCGCGAAGTTCGAGGAGATCCTCGTGGTCACCGACTCGAAGGACCCGGAGCAGAGCGCTTTCTGGCTGGACGACGACCTGCCGCACGTGCGGCGCTGGAACGAAGAGGGGGCGGCATGAGCGCGGGGCTGACGGGGGCGCGGGAGCGCTGGGTCCGGACGGGCGGGATCGAGCTGTGCGTCGCCGAGCTGGGCGACGCCGAGCGGCCGACCGTCCTCCTCGTGCACGGCTACCCGGACTCCAAGGAGGTCTGGTCCGAGGTCGCGCACCGGCTCGCCGAACGGTTCCACGTCGTGCTGTACGACGTCCGGGGCCACGGCAGGTCCACGGCGCCGACCCCGCTGCGGGGCGGGTTCACGCTGGAGAAGCTGACGGACGACTTCCTGGCCGTCGCCGACGCGGTGAGCCCCGACCGACCGGTGCACCTGGTCGGCCACGACTGGGGCTCGGTGCAGTCCTGGGAGTTCGTGACCGTCCCGCGCACCGAGGGCCGCATCGCCTCCTTCACCTCGATGTCCGGCCCCTCCCTGGACCACTTCGGGCACTGGATCAAGCAGCGCATGGCCAGGCCCACCCCGCGCAGGGTCGGCCAGCTCCTCGGCCAGGGCGCCAAGTCCTGGTACGTGTACATGCTGCATACGCCCGTCCTGCCCGAGCTCGCCTGGCGTGGCCCACTCGGCAAGCGGTGGCCGAAGCTCCTGGAGCGGGTCGAGAGGGTCCCGGCCGGGGACTATCCGACGCCCTCGCTGCCCAACGACGCGGCGCACGGAGCCTGGCTCTACCGGGACAACGTCCGCCCGCGGCTGAGCAGGCCGCGCGCCGACGCGTACGCCCACGCGCCCGTGCAGCTGATCACGCCCACCGGCGACGCGTTCCTCTCCGAGCGGCTCTACGACGACCTCGACACCTGGGTTCCCGAGCTGACCCGGCGCTCCCTGCCGGCCAAGCACTGGGTCCCGCGCACCCGGCCCGATCAACTGGCCGCGTGGATCACCGACTTCGTCCGGGCGAACGAGGACCCGGCGACCAAGGCCCCGGTCACGGCCGCGAGGAGCACGGCCGACCCCGGGTACGCCGAGCGGTTCGGCGGCCAACTGGTCCTGGTCACGGGAGCGGCCAGCGGCATCGGCCGGGCCACCGTCTTCGCCTTCGCCGAGGCCGGCGCGCGGATCGTCGCGGTCGACCGGGACGGCGAGGGCGCGGCGCGGACGGCCGAGATGGCCCGGCTGATCGGCGCCCCCAAGGCCTGGGGGGAGACCGTCGACGTCAGCGACGAGCAGGCCATGGAGAAGCTCGCGGCGAAGGTCGCGAGCGAGTACGGCGTCGTCGACGTCCTGGTCAACAACGCGGGTATCGGCCTCTCGGGCTCGTTCTTCGCGACGACAAGCGAGGAGTGGAAGAAGGTCCTCGACGTCAATCTCTGGGGCGTCATCCACGGCTGCCGGATCTTCGGCGGGCAGATGGCCGAGCGCGGCCAGGGCGGCCACATCGTCAACACCGCTTCCGCCGCGGCCTTCCAGCCCTCCCGCGCCCTGCCCGCGTACAGCACGTCCAAGGCGGCCGTGCTGATGCTGAGCGAGTGCCTGCGCGCCGAGCTGGCGGGCCAGGGCATCGGCGTCTCGGCGATCTGCCCCGGGATCGTGAACACCAACATCACGGCGACGGCCCGGTTCGCCGGAGCCGGCGAGGAGGAGCAGAGTCGCCGCCAGAAGAAGGCCTCCCGGCTGTACGGGCTGCGCAACTACCCGCCGGAGAAGGTCGCGGACGCGATCCTGCGCGCCGTGGTGCGCAACGAGGCCGTCGTCCCCGTCACCCCCGAGGCCCGGGGCGCCCACGTCCTGTCCCGCTTCGCGCCCAGGGCCCTGCGCGCGATAGCCCGGCTCGAGCCGCCCGCCTGAGGGTCGTACGCGCGGCGTGAGGGACCGTACGATCCCTGGCGGGCGGGGGCGCGGCGCGGGACCGCGATCGGGCAGCAGGAGCGAGCGGGTGGGAGTGGGTGTGGCGGAGCAGACGGCACAGGGGGCGCCTTCGGCGCAGGCCTCCCCCGTGGAGTACCGGATCGAGGACCTCGCCCACCACAGCGGTGCCACGGTCCGGACGATCCGCGCCTACCAGGACCGCGGCCTGCTCCCGCGCCCCGAGCGCCGGGGCAGGTCCAACGTCTACGGGGACACGCATCTGGCCCGTCTCCGGCAGATCGCCGACCTGCTCGACCGCGGCTACACCCTGGCCTCGATCAAGGAGCTGCTGGAGGCCTGGGACGCGGGACGCGGCCTCGGTGGCGTCCTGGGTCTGGTCGCCGAGGTCGACGGACCCTGGACGGACGAGGAGGCCGACCGGATCTCCCGCGCCGAGCTGGACGCCACGTTCGGAGGCAAGCCCGACGAGGAGGCGATCAGGGAGGCGATCGAACTCGGCGTCCTGGAGCGGATCCCGGACCGGGACGACGAGTTCCTGGTCCCCAGCCCTCAGGAGCTCGCCGTGGCAGCGGAGTTGTACGAGGCAGGGGTTCCGCTGACCGCGATCTCCGGGCACCTGAGGGAACTTCGCGTCCAGGTCGAGCACATCGCTTCGCGCTTCCTGGAGTTCACGACCGAGCACGTCTTCGCGCGCTACCTGGAGCACCGCCCTCCGACGGACGCCGATGCCTCCGAGGCGGCGGCGATGGTCCGTCGGCTGCGGCCGCTCGCCCAGCAGACCGTGGACGCCGAACTCGCGCGTGCCATGCGCCTGTTCGCCACCCGGCACCTCCAGCACCACCTGTCCTCGGAGCCCCCGCCCCCTCGGGGGGACGAGCCTCGCCCGGTGGCGCTGCCGTCCGGCACGATTCAAGCCGTGCAGCGGCTGGTTGGCGCGGAGAACGTGGCGGCGTTCGTCACCGCCGCCACCGAACGGGAGGTACAGACACGGACATTGGATTCACTCACGTCAAATCCCTCTGAAGCAAGCGAAATAGGCCAAGTGCCCCGATAGCACATGCACGTTGTCCACAGAATCGCCAATTCCCCTGTGGATAACTCAAGTTGGTTGTGGATCAAACATCCGAACCGAAATCATTGGTCGTCGGATCCGCGCTCCGTCATGCTGGCGCCATGAACCGACCTATGGACGAGAGACGCACCGTGAAGGTGTCCAAGTACCTCTCGAAACACCTGCGCCATCAACCCGAGCGGATCGGCCTGGTTCTCGACCCGAACGGCTGGACCGAGATCGACGCCCTGCTGCGCGCGTCCGCCGAGCACGGCTTCCCGATCACCCGCGCCGAGCTGGACCACGTCGTCGCCTCCAACGACAAGAAACGCTTCGCGATCGAGGGCACCCGGATCCGCGCCAGCCAGGGCCACACCATCAAGGTCGACCTCGACCTGCCGCCCGCGGAGCCGCCCGCGTACCTCTACCACGGTACGGTCGCCGCCCGGCTGGACGCCATCCGGGCCGAGGGCCTGCGCCCCATGGCCCGCCACCACGTCCACCTCTCCCCCGACCGGGAGACCGCGACCCGGGTCGGCGCCCGCAGAGGCCGCCCCGTGGTCCTCAGCGTGGACGCCGGCGCGATGCACCGGGCCGGCCACGTCTTCCACGTCAGCGCCAACGGCGTCTGGCTGACCGACGCCGTCCCCCCGGAGTTCCTCCGGTTCCCCGGCTGACCCGGCCCGGAACCGCACACCCTCGGGCATGATCGTTGCCATGGTCCATCCACACCTGCCCACCACCGAATCGGCTGTCACCGCCCTGCGCGAGATCGCCCGCGAGTTCAACCTGGAGATGGCCGTCACCGACGACATCGGTGCCGACCAGACCTCCCGCCGAACCTCCTCCGGAGCCTTCACCGTCCTCGACGCGGACGGCTCCCTCCCGCACGAGGCCTTCGTCGAGCTCGGCGGCTCCCCGGCCGTCACCGTCCAGCTCTTCCCCGAGGACGACGCGAAGATCATCGTCGACGGCGTGGAGTTCGACGACGTCCCCCGTGACTCCGTCCCCGCCTTCGTACGCTCCGTCCACGGCGGGCTCGCGTACGTGAAGGGCAGGTTCTTCCCGCCCGGCTGGTGGCTGGTCGTGCCCCTGCCCGGCGACGAGACGTACAAGGAACTCGTCCTGGACGACACCCTCACCCCCTGGCTGAGCCGGAAGGTCCGCTGACAGCCGGCGGGCAGGCAGCAGCGCCCGGCCTTTCACCGCCTGCACGGCGCCCCGGCCCCGCCGTAGGCTCGTGGGCATGACCCTGCGCCTGAGCACCGTGATCCTTCCCGTCCACCGCTGGCACGACGGCGGCCGCGAGCGCTGGCAGCGCGCCGAGGCGCTCGGCTTCCACGCCGGCTACACCTACGACCACCTGTCCTGGCGGACCTTCCGCGACGGCCCGTGGTTCGGTGCCCTGCCCACGCTCACCGCCGCCGCGACGGCCACCGAGCGGCTCCGCCTCGGCACCCTGGTCACCTCGCCCAACTTCCGCCACCCGGTGACGCTCGCCAAGGAGCTCATCTCTCTCGACGACATCTCGGACGGGCGGGTGACGCTCGGTATCGGGGCCGGCGGCGACGGCTTCGACGCGGCCGTGCTCGGCCGGCAGCCCTGGACACCGAAGGAGCGGGCCGACCACTTCGGCGAGTTCCTGCCCCTGCTCGACCGGCTGCTCACCGAGGACGCCGTCACCGAGCAGGGCTCGTACTACTCCGCCCACGAGGCCCGCAACATCCCCGGCTGCGTCCAGCGCCCGCGCCTGCCCTTCGCCGTCGCCGCGACCGGGCCGCGCGGTCTGAAGCTCGCCGCACAGTACGGCCAGGCCTGGGTGACGACGGGTGACCCGAAGCTGTTCGCGGAGGGCACGCCCGAGCAGTCCGTGGCGGCCATCCGCGGCCAGGCCGAGAAGCTCGGCAAGGCGTGCGCGGAGCTCGGCCGGGACGTGGCCGAGCTGGACAAGATCCTGCTGACCGGCTTCACGCCGGACCGAGGACGGCCGCTGGAGTCCCTGGACGCCTTCGTCGACTTCGCCGGACGCCACCAGGAGCTCGGCTTCACCGAGATCGTGATCCACTGGCCGATCCCCGACTCGGACTTCGCCGCCGACCAGCGCGTCTTCGAGCAGATCGCCACGGAGGCACCCGCCCAGCTCGCGTGAGACGGGCGCGCGTGACCCGAAACTGGCTCACGCGACCCGAAACTGGCTCACGCATCGCACATCTGAGAGGGGCAGGGGCGGCCCTCTCAGATGTGCGCCCCCTCGCACGCCCGTGCAGGAAGTGCGGAAGAATGGTGCGGTGACCTCACCCCACTCCGCGCGCCCCGCCGCCCCGGCCCCCCGACTGATCGCCACCGACCTCGACGGCACTCTGCTGCGCGACGACAAGTCCGTGTCGGAGCGCACGATCGCCGCGCTCGCCGCCGCCGAGCGGGCCGGCATCGAGGTCTTCTTCGTCACGGGGCGCCCGGCCCGCTGGATGGACGTCGTCAGCGACCACGTCCACGGCCACGGCCTCGCGATCTGCGCCAACGGCGCCGCGGTCGTGGATCTGCACTCCGGAGGCACGTTCCTGGAGGTACGCCCGCTGGCGCGGGACGTGGCCCTCGACGTCGTGTCGACGCTGCGCGCCGCCGCCCCCGGCACCTCCTTCGCGGTCGAGCTGACCACCGGCATCCATTACGAACCGCTCTACCCGCCGTTCTTCCTCGACCCGGGCGCCACCGTCGCGTCCGCCGAGAAGCTGCTCTTCGAGGAGGAGCCGGGCGCCGCCGCGCCGGTCCTCAAGCTGCTCGCCCAGCACCCGGCGCTCGACCCCGACGAGTTCCTCGCCACGGCCAGGGCGGCCGCGGGCGGTCTCGCCTCGTTCACCCGGTCCAGCCCGACCGCCCTCCTGGAGATCAGCGGCTTCGGTGTCTCCAAGGCCTCCACCCTGGCCCTCTGCTGCGCCGAGCGCGGCATCTCCGCCGAGGAGGTCGTGGCCTTCGGGGACATGCCCAACGACATCGAGATGCTCAGCTGGGCGGGCCGTTCGTACGCGATGGGCAACGCCCACCCGGACGTGGTCGCCGCCGCCTCCGGCCGTACGGTCGCCAACAACGACGACGGCGTGGCGGTCGTCATCGAGCGGATCATCGCGGGCACGCTCGACGACTGACCGTCGCTCCGTCCAGGACGGCCCGGGTCGGCGGGCGCTACAACGGCGCCTGCCACACCACCGTCGTACCGCCACCGTCCTCGCCGATGCCCGGGCCGCACCAGCTCGACCCGCCGAGCGACTCCGCGCGCCGCGCCAGGTTGCGCAGCCCGCTGCGCCGCCCGCCCTCCGGGATGCCGACTCCGTCGTCCGCGACCGAGAGCCGGACGCCCGCGGAGCCGTCAGGGAGTTCGACGCCCGCGTCGACCGCGACCTCGATGCGGGTGGCGTGCGCGTGCCGGAAGGCGTTGGACAGAGCCTCGCGGAGGGCCGCGACGAGGTTCTTGCCGGTCAGTTCGCCGACCGTCGCATCGATCGCCCCGAGGAAACGGTGCGCGGGCTTGAAGCCGAGCGGCACGGCAGCCATGTTGATCTCCCGCAGCACGCGCGTGCGCAGCCCGGACGGGGCCTCGGCGGGTCCCTGCTGAAGGGCGAAGATCGCGGTACGGATCTCCTGGATGGTCACGTCGAGTTCGTCGACCGCCTTGCCGACGCCCTCGCGCACCGCGGGCACGACCGACTTCCGCTGGGCGCTCTCCAGCATCATCCCGGTGGCGAAGAGCCGCTGGATGACCAGGTCATGCAGGTCACGGGCGATGCGGTCACGGTCCTCGTAGACGGCGAGCCGTTCCCGGTCGCGCTGGGCGTCGGCCATCATCAGGGCGAGCGCCGCCTGCGAGGCGAACTGGGTCGCGAGCGTCCGCTCCGACTCCGTGAACGGCCGGGCGCCACGCGCGCGTGGCGTGGCGAGCGCGCCGAGCACCTTCCCGCCGCTGTGCAGGGGCAGCAGCATGCTGGGGCCGTACGGGGCGGCGAGGCGGCTGATCATGCGCGGGTCGCTGGCGGCGTCGTCCACGAACACGGCGTCGCCGTCCAGGAGCCGGTCCACCACGGCGCTCTCCGGTGGAATCACCACGCCCAGCGACTTGGTCGGCCGCTCGGAGGAGACGGCGACGATCTCCAGGCCGCCGTCCTCGGCCGGCAGGAGGACGATTCCTGCGGCCGCGTCGGCAAGCCTGCGGGCCTGTTCGGCCACGACCGTCAGGGCGTCGTCCGCGTCGCCGCCGGAGAGCAGGGCGGTGGTGACGGCCACGGAGCCGTCGATCCAGCGCTCGCGCTGCCGGGCGGCCTCGTAGAGCCGGGCGTTGCCGATGGCGATGCCCGCCTCGGTCGCGAGGACCCGGACCATGTGGACGTCGTAGTCGTTGAAGTCACCGCCGTCGATCTTCTCCGCGAGGTAGAGGTTTCCAAAGATCTCGCCCTGGACCCGGATCGGGACTCCGAGGAAGGTCCGCATCGGAGGGTGTCCGGGCGGGAATCCGGCGGAGCGGGGGTCGGTGGACAGATCGGCGAGCCGGATCGTCCGGGGGTCGCGGATCAGCGCCCCGAGCAGCCCCGCGTGCCCGTCGGGACGTCGCCCGATCCGGCGGGCGACCTCGGCGTCGACGCCGTAGGTGACGAAGTCGGAGAGGCCTCTGCCCTCCTCGTCGACGACTCCGATCGCCGCGTAGCGGGAGCCGGCGAGTTCGGCCGCCGTCTCGCAGATGCGGTCGAGCGTGGAGTGCAGTTCGAGCCCGGTACCGACCGAGCGCATCGCCTCCAGGAGCTGTGGAACCCGCGCGGTGAGCTCCGTGGACAGACCCTGGAGGCTGCGGGTGGCCTGGGTGGCGGCTTCCAGGGGGTCCGGGAGATCGGGCACGGCGGCGGTCATGAGCTTGAGCCTAGTAAGTCCGATTTGGCGAGAAAAGTCGGGCACTCCCACGCCGGCCCGTCACCTGCCTCGGGGCCGGTCCCGGGGCCCTCCCCTCGCGTGGCCCGGAGTCCGCCGAGGCCTCCCACCAGGCCTTACGGAGCGAGCAGGAGATCCGTCTCCCGCTCCTGCTCCAGCATCCGCCGCAGCGGCCCCTCGGCCCGCGCCAGCTCCGCGTACGGTCCGCGCTGCACCGTGCGGCCCTCGTCCAGGACCACCACCTCGTCGACCGCGTCGAGGCCGTGCAGACGGTGGGTGATGAGGACCGTCGTTCGGCCCTCGGTGGCCCGCAGCAGGTCGTCGGTGAGCGCGTCCGCCGTGGCCAGGTCGAGGTGCTCGGCCGGCTCGTCCAGGACGAGGACGGGGAAGTCGGCGAGGAGCGCGCGGGCGAGCGCCAGGCGCTGCCGCTGGCCGCCCGAGAGCCGCGAGCCGTGTTCGCCGACCAGGGTGTCGAGGCCGTCCGGCAGGCCGTCCACCCAGTCCAGGAGCCGCGCCCGGCCCAGCGCCGCCCGCAGGTCCTCGTCGCTCGCGCCGGTACGGGCCAGGCGGAGGTTCTCGCGGATGGAGCTGTCGAAGATGTGGGCGTCCTGGGCACAGAGCCCGACGAGGCGGCGGACGTCGTCCCCGTCGAGCTCGGCGGCCTCCACACCGCCGATCCGGTACGAACCGGCCTCGGCGTCCAGGAAGCGGAGCAGCACCTGGGCGAGCGTGGTCTTGCCCGACCCGGACGCACCGACGACGGCGACCCGCCGCCCGGCCTCCAAGGTCAGCGCGAAGCCCCTGAGCGCCTCGGCCCGCTGGCCCGCGTGGCGCGCGGAGAGGCCGGTGACCTCCAGTGGGAAGGGGCTCGTCGGCGGTGCGGCGGGCCGCTCGGGCTCGTGCACGGGGACGGGGGAGTCCAGGACCTCGTACACCCGCTCGGCGCTGCGCTTGACCCGCTGGCGGTACTGCACGGCGAGCGGGAGTCCGGTGACGGCCTCGAAGGCGGCGAGCGGGGTCAGGACGACGACGGCGAGCGCCACACCGTCGAGGCGGCCCTCGCGCACCGCCTGGACGCCGACGACCGCGGCCGCGGCGACCGTCAGACCGCAGGCGAGCGCGGAGAGCCCGGCCCCGATCGCGGTCGCGGCGGCCTGCCGGGAGGCGATGGAGGTGAGCGTACGGTCGGCCGCGCGGGCCCGCTCGATGCGGCTCTTCAGCGCTCCGGCGACCGTCAGTTCGGCGCAGCCGCGCAGCAGGTCGACGACCGTGACGGTGAGGGCACCGCGAGCGGGGGCCAGCTGACGCTCGGCCCGCCGGGCGATCGCCCCGCTCAGCAGCGGTACGGCCACGCCGGCGCCGAGGAGGCCGATGGCGAGGACGGCTCCTGCCTCCGGCAGGAGCCAGGTGGTGAACCCCACGGAAGCGGCGCCCACGACAAGAGCCGCACCCGCGGGCAGGAGCCAGCGCAGCCAGTAGTCCTGGAGCGCGTCGACGTCCTGGACCAGCCGGGAGAGCAGGTCACCACGCCGGCTGCGGCGCAGTCCGGCGGGGGCGATACGTTCCAGGCGCCGGTAGACGGCGACCCGCAGCTCCGCGAGCATCCGCAGCACGGCGTCGTGGGAGACGATCCGCTCGGCATACCGGAACACGGCCCGGCCGATGCCGAAAGCCCGCGTCGCGGTGACGGCCATCATCAGATAGAGCACCGGGGGCTGTTCGGAGGCCCGGGAGATGAGCCACCCGGAGACCGCCATGAGCCCCACGGCGGACCCCAACGCCAGACTGGCCAGCAGCAGAGCGAGCCCCATCCGCCCCCGCAGCTCTCCGGCCATGGCGCGCACGCGCCCGAAGAGCGACCGCGCGGCGCGCGCTTCCGCCCCGTCGGCGGCAGCACCTGTGACGGGCGCCCCGGGACCGGCGTACGCTTCCGCGCCGGCCTGCTCGTGCACCACGGACCAGGACTCCACCCCAGCCGTGCCCGGCTGCCGCCGCTCCTGCGGAGCGCTCGCCCGCCCGAGCTCGACCACGCGGTCCGCGACCGCGAGCAGGGCAGGGCGGTGGACGACCAGCAGCACCGTACGGCCGGCCGTGAGTCGGCGGACCGCGTCGACGACGGCGGCCTCCGTCTCGCCGTCCAGCGCCGCCGTGGGCTCGTCCAGGAGCAGCAGCGGCCGGTCGGCCAGGAACGCCCGGGCCAGAGCGAGGCGTTGGCGCTGGCCCGCCGACAGACCCGCGCCGTCCTCGCCGAGCGGCGTGTCCACGCCCTCCGGGAGCGACCCGATGAACCCGTCCGCACCGGCATCCCGCAGGGCCTCCCGTACCGCCTCGTCGGAGGCGTCCGGACGGGCCAGTCGGACGTTCTCGGCGATGGTGCCCGCGAACAGGTACGGTCGCTGCGGCACCCAGGCGATCCGCGACCGCCACTCCTCCACGTCCAGCGAACCGAGCTCCGCGCCCCCGACGCGGACGGAGCCGCCCGCCTCCGGTGTGGCGAACCCCAGCACCACGTCGAGCAGCGTCGACTTGCCGACGCCACTCGGCCCCACCAGCGCGACCGTCTCCCCGGGCTCCACCACCAGGGACGCCCCGTCCAACGAGGCCTCGGACCGGCCCGCGTGGCGTACGGTCACGTTCTCCAGCTCGATACGGGTCGAGGACGGCACCGCGCCCGTACCGTGCTCGGTCGCCGAGGTCTCCAGGACCTCGAAGATCTCCTCGGCTGCGGCCAGCCCTTCCGCCGCCGCGTGGTACTGGGCCCCCACCTGCCGGATCGGCAGATAGGCCTCCGGCGCCAGGACCAGGATGACCAGCCCCGTGTACAGATCGAGTTCACCATGGACCAGCCGCATCCCGATCGTGACCGCAACCAGCGCCACCGAGAGCGTCGAGAGGAGTTCCAGGGCGAAGGAGGAGAGGAAGGCGATGCGCAGCGTCTTCATCGTCGCCCGCCGGTACTCCGACGTGATGGCGCGGATCGACTCCGCCTGCGCCTTGGCGCGGCCGAAGACCTTGAGCGTCGGAAGCCCGGCCACCACGTCGAGGAAGTGGCCCGACAGCCGTGACAGCAGTTTCCACTGCCGGTCCATCCGGGCCTGGGTGTACCAGCCGATGAGGATCATGAAGACGGGGATGAGCGGCAGGGTCACGACGATGATCGCCGCCGAGATCCAGTCCTCGGTGACGATCCTGGCCAGGACCGCCACCGGCACGACCACCGCGAGCCCCAGCTGCGGGAGATAGCGCGAGAAGTAGTCGTCGAGCGCGTCGACCCCGCGTGTCGCGAGGGCCGCGAGCGAACCGGCCTTCTGACCGCTGAGCCATCCCGGCCCCAGCGTGGCCGCGCGGGCCAGCAGCCGGCCCCGCAGTTCGGACTTGACCGCCGCGCTGGCCCGATGGGCGGCCAGCTCGGTCAGCCAGGAGACCAGCCCCCGCCCCGCCGCCACTCCGGCGAGCAGCAGCAGGGGCGTGGCCAGGTCGGAAACCGACAGGCCCTTCTGGAAGGCGCCCACCACGACCTCGGCGATGAACATCGCCTGGGCGACGACCAGCGCCGCCCCTGCCAGGCCGAGCACCACGACCGCTCCGAGGAAGAAGCGGGTGGCACTGGCGTACCGGAGCAGACGGGGATCGATCGGTTTCACGTGAAACATCCCCCACTAGTGAGTGGCGTCGGGAGCGATGTGCTGCGTGCCGATCCGCTTGCGGAACACCCAGTACGTCCAGCCCTGGTAGAGCAGCACCAGCGGAGTGGCGATCGCGGCGCACCAGGTCATGATCTTCAGGGTGTACGGGCTCGACGACGCGTTCGTCACGGTAAGACTCCACTCGGGGTTGAGCGAAGACGGCATGACGTTCGGGAAGAGGGTGAAGAAGAGCATCGCCACCGCTGCGGCGATCGTGATGCCCGAGAGCGCGAACGACCAGCCCTCACGCCCCACCTTGATCGCCGCGATGGCACCGACCAGCGCCACCACCGCGACAAGCATGGCGCCCAGGCTCCAGCCGTCGCCCTTGTCCATCTGGGTCCAGGTCAGGAAGCCCAGCGCGAGGACGGCCGTGGCGAGACCCAGCTTCAGCGCGAGCGCCCGCGCCCGGACCCGGATGTCCCCCGCCGTCTTGAGCGCGGCGAAGACCGTGCCGTGGAAGGTGAAGAGGGCGAGGGTGACCAGGCCGCCGAGGATCGCGTAGGGGTTGAGCAGGTCCCCGAGGGAGCCGACGTACTCCATCTCCTTGTCGATCTTCACACCCCGCACGATGTTGCCGAAGGCGACGCCCCACAGCACGGCGGGGATCAGGGAGGTCCAGAAGATGGCCTCCTCCCAGTTGCGCTGCCAGTTCTCCTCGGGCCGCTTCGCCCGGTACTCGAAGGCGACACCACGGATGATCAGACAGACCAGGATGATCAGCAGCGGCAGGTAGAAGCCGGAGAAGAGCGTCGCGTACCACTCCGGGAAGGCGGCGAAGGTCGCGCCGCCGGCGGTCAGCAGCCACACCTCGTTGCCGTCCCAGACGGGTCCGATGGTGTTGATCAGGACCCGCTTCTCGGCGCGGCCACGCGCGAGCAGCTTGGTCAGGACGCCGATCCCGAAGTCGAACCCCTCCAGGAAGAAGTAGCCGATCCAGAGGACGGCGATGAGTACGAACCAGATGTTGTGGAGTTCCATGCCTCGATCTCCTGAGCCTCAGTACGAGAAGGCCATGGGCCGGTCGGGGTCACGGTCGTCCCCGCCGATCTTGGTGGGCGGGTTGAGGTCCGCCTCGGTGAGCTCGGGCGGTCCGGCCTTGATGTACTTCACCAGCAGCTTGACCTCGATCACCGCGAGGACCGCGTAGAGCAGGGTGAAGACGATCATGGAGGTGAGGACCTCGCCCTGCGAGACGCCGGGGGAGACCGCGTCCCTGGTGCGCAGCACGCCGTAGACGACCCAGGGCTGCCGGCCCATCTCGGTGAAGATCCAGCCCCACGAGTTGGCGATGAGCGGGAAGGCCATCGTCCAGAGGGCGATGATCCAGTACCACTTGGTGAAGCGGGGGCTGAGCGCCTTCCGCTTGAACAGGACGAGATTCGGCACCTCGTCGTCACCGGTCCGCATCCCCGGCGACAGCATGAACTTCTTACGGGTCAGCCAGAGGCCGATCATGCCGATGGTCAGCGAGGCCATGCCGAAGCCGATCATCCAGCGGAAGCCCCAGTACGCCACCGGGATGTTGGGCCGGTAGTCACCGGGTCCGAACTTCTCCTGCTCGGCCTTGTTGATGTCGTTGATGCCCGGGACGTACGAGCTGAAGTCGTCGTTCGCGAGGAAGGACAGCAGTCCCGGGATCTCTATGGCCACCTTGTTGTGGCCCTTGTCGACATCGCCGTACGCGAAGATCGAGAACGGCGCGGGCGCTTCGCCGTCCCAGAGCGCCTCGGCGGCGGCCATCTTCATCGGCTGCTGCTTGAACATGACCTTGCCGAGCAGGTCGCCGCTGATGGCCGTGCCGAGTCCGGCGATGATCAGGGTGATCAGGCCGAGCCGCAGCGAGGTCCGCATGACCGGGACGTGCTTCTTGCGGGCGAGGTGGAAGGCGGAGATGCCCACCATGAAGGCACCACCGACCAGGAACGCGGCCGTCATGGTGTGGAAGAAATGGGTGAGCGCGGTGTTCTGCGTCAGCACCAGCCAGAAGTCGGTGAGCTCGGCCCGTCCGCGCTCCGCGTTGATCCGGTAGCCGACCGGGTGCTGCATCCAGGAGTTGGCCGCCAGGATGAAGTACGCGGAGAGGATGGTGCCGATCGACACCATCCACATGCAGGCCAGGTGGATCTTCTTCGGCAGCTTGTCCCAGCCGAAGATCCACAGACCGATGAACGTGGACTCGAAGAAGAACGCGATCAACGCCTCGAAGGCGAGCGGCGCACCGAAGATGTCGCCGACGAAGCGCGAGTAGTCGGACCAGTTCATGCCGAACTGGAACTCCTGCACGATGCCGGTGACGACACCCATCGCGATGTTGATCAGGAAGAGCTTGCCCCAGAACTTGGTCGCCTTGAGGTACTTCTCCTTCTCCGTCCGCACCCAGGCGGTCTGAAGACCGGCGGTGAGGGCGGCGAGGGAGATCGTCAGGGGGACGAAGAGAAAGTGGTAGACGGTGGTGATGCCGAACTGCCATCGCGCCAGAGTCTCTGGCGCCAGAGCTAGGTCCACGTCGTCTTCTCCTTACATCGCCGTGGGGACATCGGCAGTGTGCCCCTGCAATCCCACCTATTCCGGGAGGAACAGGGACACGCTTGTGAACGCGTTCACATTCACAAGCATTATGGCTCATACGAAATCCGTACGTAAGACCGGGGGTACCCCTACTCGAAGGTCACCCCTTCCCCCGACCTTCAACATATTGTTGAATCGGGGCCATGACCCTTCGGATTCTCATCTCCTGGCCCGCCGGACACACCACGGCGACCCTCGACGAAACCCCCACGAGCAAGGCGCTCGCGGGGGTCCTCCCGATCGCCTCCACCGCCCGGACCTGGGGCGAGGAGGTCTACTTCGACACACCGGTCTCCACCGCCGTCGAGGCCGACGCGCAGCAGGTGGTGGAACCGGGCACGGTCGCCTTCTGGACCGACGGCGACGCCCTCGCACTCCCCTACGGCCCCACGCCGATCTCGCGGGGCGACGAGTGCCGGCTCGCGAGCCCGTGCAACCTGCTCGGCTCGCTGGACGGCGACCCGCGCGTCCTGGCCACCGTCAGGGACGGCGACCCGATCCGCGTCGAGCGCGTCGAGGACTGACCGGCGCGCCCAGGTCCTCCCCAAAGATCCTGGGCGCCGTATCGATCAACCGTCCTTGCGGAAGCCCTCCGCCGTCTTCAGGAACAGGTCGTTCGCCTCGCACTCACCGATCGTGACGCGCACGCCCTCACCCGCGAACGGCCGCACCACCACGCCGTGCCGCTCGCACTCCGCCGCGAAGTCCAGCGTCCGCTCACCGAGCCGCAGCCAGACGAAGTTCGCCTGGGTGTCCGGCACGGTCCAGCCCTGGGCCACGAGCCCCGCGTGGACCCGCTCGCGCTCGGCCACCAACGAGCCGACCCGCCCGAGCAGTTCGTCCTCGGCCCGCAGCGAGGCCACCGCCGCGTCCTGCGCCAGCTGACTCACGCCGAACGGCACCGCCGTCTTACGCAGGGCGGCCGCCACCGGCTCATGGGCGATCGCGAAGCCGACCCGCAGCCCGGCCAGGCCGTACGCCTTGGAGAAGGTACGCAGCACCGCGACGTTCGGGCGGTCGCGGTACAGCTCGATGCCGTCCGGGATCTCCGTGTCGCGGACGAACTCGCGGTACGCCTCGTCGATCACCACCAGGACGTCGGAGGGCACCCGGTCCAGGAATCGCTCCAGCTCGGCCCTGCGGACCGCGGTGCCCGTGGGGTTGTTCGGGTTGCACACGAAGATCAGCCGGGTGCGGTCGGTGATCGCCTCGGCCATCGCGTCGAGGTCGTGCACCTCGCCGTCGGTCAGCGGCACCTGCACCGAGGTCGCCCCGCTGATCTGCGTGATGATCGGATACGCCTCGAAGGACCGCCAGGCGTAGATGACCTCGTCACCGGGGCCCGCGGTGGCCTGGATCAAGGACTGGGCCACGCCCACCGACCCCGTACCCGTCGCCAGGTGTGTCAGCGGCACCCCGAAGCGGTCGGCGAGCTCGTTCATCAGACCGGTGCAGGCCATGTCCGGGTACCGGTTGAACGCTCCGGCGGCAGCCACCGCGCTCTCCATCACGCCCGGCAGGGGCGGATAGGGGTTCTCGTTGGAGGACAGCTTGAAAGCGACCGGACCGCCCGCGGCGGCCGGCTTGCCCGGCTTGTAGGTGGGGATCCCGGCCAGCACGGCGCGCAGCTTCGGTCCGCCCTCGCCCGCCCCGCCCGTACCGCCGGCTCCGCCCACTCCTGCGGTGTCGCTGTCTGCGCTCACTGTGGTCCTCCTCGACCGTCCGTACCACCAATACTCCTCACCTTATGAGGATTCGCCTCCGCTGCGAATGGGCTGTGGACAACGGATGGCGGATGCTGTGGACAGCTGGGGGAGCGCGCGGTCGGGTGGCGTGCGCCGGTGGCGGGCGCCGTGGCGCGCGTCGCCCGTAGAGGTGAGTTGAGACCTCTTCGAGACATGGACCACTGGGTAGGCCCATGCCGGTCGACAACCATAGATCGCACGCATCGACCCTTAACTCCCTTAGCTTCAAAGGCAATTGGGCGCTGTTGATCATGCAGAAACGTGCCTGTCAACGAGTGAATATGCGAACGGCCCAACCACCCGCCCTCGCCCTACTATCGGCTCGCCATGACAGCAGCAGGGAAGCACCAGGTGAGCCGGGCACAGACCCGGGGAAGCCGGCAGGGGCGAGCGGGCATCCGGGATGTGGCCGCCGCCGCCGGGGTCTCCATCACGACTGTCTCCGACGCGCTCAACGGCAAGGGCCGGCTCCCGGACGCCACCCGCCGCCACGTCCGCGAGGTCGCAGACCGGCTGGGCTATCGCCCATCCGCGGCGGCCCGCACGCTCCGTACCGGCAAGTCGGGCCTCATCGGCCTGACCGTGACGACCTACGGGGATGAACCTTTCACCTTCACCGAATTCGCGTACTTCGCGGAGATGGCCAGAGCCGCCACATCGGCAGCGCTCGCCCGGGGCTATGCCCTGGTCATCCTGCCCGCGACCTCCCGCCATGACGTCTGGTCGAACGTCGCCCTCGACGGCACCGTCGTCATCGACCCCTCCGACCACGACCCGGTCGTCACCGAGCTGGTCCGCCAGGGCCTGCCCGTCGTCTCCGACGGACGCCCCGCCGGCACCCTCCCGGTGACCGCCTGGGTCGACAACGACCACGAAGCCGCCGTCCTCGACCTCCTCGACCACCTCGCCGACGCCGGCGCACGCCGGATCGGCCTCCTCACCGGCACGACCACCGACACGTACACCCGCCTGTCCACCACCGCGTACCTCAACTGGTGCGAGAGGGTCGGCCAGGACCCCGTCTACGAGGCCTACCCGGCGCACGATCCGTGCGCGGGCGCCGTCGCGGCCGACCGGCTGCTCGCCCGCCCCGACCGACCCGACGCCGTCTACGGACTCTTCGACCCCAACGGAACCGATCTGCTGGCGGCCGCCCGCCGCTACGGACTGCGCGTACCGGACGACCTGCTGCTGGTCTGCTGCAGCGAGTCGACCGTCTACGCCAACACCGAACCACCCATCACGACCCTCTCGCTCAAACCGCGCCGGATCGGCACGGCCGTGGTCCAGCTCCTCATCGACGCCATCGAGGGGATCGACACCGACGGACCGGTCGAGCAGGTGATACCGACCGAACTCATCGTCCGGACGTCCTCCCAGAGGCGTTCGCCGCGTACGACGGTCAGCCCGCCCCGGTCCCCCACGAAGGACTGAGCGTCTGCTCCGGGGCCGTGCCGGACACAAACTCCGGCCCGGCCCTGCTCCGACCCTGGACCGGACCTTCTCAATTCGGGCGAAACAACCGGTGAACCCGGAGTGGACCCGGATTCACCACCCCTGGTGCGTCACACAGGCGGACCCTCATTCCTATGATGGGCGCACGACACCGCGGACCACCCCGACCAGGCCGGTCCGCGATGTGCAGGGCATCGCGACGGTGGTGGAGGGGTCGATGACTCAGGGGGCCGGGCAGGAACCCGTGGTGCGCACGGCGACATTGCGTGACTTCCGCGTACCGCCGTACGCCCGGGTGCCCGTGCAGGGCCAGCCCGTGGACCCTCCGGCAGGGCACGCCGTCGTATCCGACGAGCCCTTCCGGCCGGTCGCCGATCCCACGCTCCACCTCGGACACGGCGCCTCCGCCCCGTCCCCCCTCACGCCCCCGGTCTCACTCTCGGCGGCCCTCCCGGGGAACGCCGGTCACGCCGGTCACCCCGGGAACGCGTTCCCGGACGACGAGCTCCCCGAGGGCTACACCCCGACCGAGCGCGACCTCCCGGTGATCAACCGGGGAGACACCGTCCAGGTCCGGGTGGACCCGGTTCCCACCCCGTCCCCCGCGCCCGCCGCGGCCGGCGAGGGCCCCGGCCCGCTGTACGTGGTCGGCGACGTCCACGGCTACCTCGACGAGCTCCTCGCCGCCCTGCGCGAGCGGGGCCTCATCGACGACAACGGCGCCTGGGCGGCGGGCAACGCCCGCCTCTGGTTCCTCGGCGACTTCACCGACCGCGGCCCCGACGGCATCGGCGTCATCGACCTCGTCATGCGCCTGTCCGCGGAGGCCGCCGCCGCCGGTGGCTACTGCAAGGCCCTGATGGGCAACCACGAGCTGCTCCTCATCGGCGCCAAGCGCTTCGGGGACACCCCCGTCAACTCCGGCGCCGGCACCGCCACCTTCCAGGCCGCCTGGCTGCTCAACGGCGGCCAGAAGCACGACATGGACCGGCTCCAGGACGTCCATCTGCAGTGGATGTCCCGACTCGACGCCATGGTGGAGGAGGACGGGCATCTGCTGGTGCACTCCGACACCACCGCATACCTCGATTACGGCAGCACCATCGAGGACGTCAACGAGACAGTGCACGAGATCCTCACCCGGAGCGACGCGGACGAGGTCTGGGACCTGTTCCGCAAGTTCACCAAGCGCTTCGCCTTCCGCGACGACGGCGGCCCGCAGGCCGTCCAGGAGCTGCTCGCGACCTACGGCGGCGGCCGCATCGTGCACGGTCACAGCCCCATCCCGTACCTGCTGGGTCAGGTCGGCACCGAGGACGGCGAGGGCGGCTCGGGCCCCATCGTCGACGGTCCGCACGTGTACGCGGAGGGGCTGGCGATCGCCATGGACGGCGGTGTGACCATGGCCGGAAAGCTGCTGGTCGTCCAACTCCCCCTGCATGGCTGAGGTATAACGCTGCGCATCCAGGGACGTCGATTTCGGGAAACCCCCTGTCACCCTGTGCCGTTACCGCAATACCATCGGATCATCCGTAGCAGGCTCTCCTCCGTTTCCGCCCAACCGGCCGTATCCCACGGTCAATAAGGGCCTACGGAGCATCGGGGGATGCACATGAACGTGGCTCCGCACCTGCTGACCGAGGACCGTGCCGAGTACGAGCGCATCCTCGACGACGCACTGCGCAACGCGTACGACCATCCAGATCTCGCCGAGATCGGGAAACGGCTCACGGCCGGCCAACTGCGCACGATGGCGCTGAGCGCGACGGCCCTGATCACCGCCGCGGCGGCGGTCGAGTACGACCACTTCGTGAAAGTCCGCGAAGAAGTCCGCTCACCGAGTGGTACGAGCGTCATGGACGCCGTCCTGACGGCGGACGGCGACGGGGCGAGCGGCGGCCCGGGCGCGGGCATCGTCGCGATCGTCACCGTTCTCGCGCCGGTCCTCGCCGGACCGGCCGCATTGATATTCCTGCTGGTCGGCGCCGTACTGAAGGTGCTCGCGCCCTCGCTGACCTTCGCCGACACCCTGCTGACGGCCGGCTGGTTCTTCGGCGCCGTCGCCGCTGCCGGCCTCTTCTGCGCCGCCGTCGGGCTGGTGCTCACGGCGCTGCGCAACCGCTCGACAGAAGTGGGGGTGAGCGATCAACCTCGTACGGAAGCGGACGACGAGGTGTCCCGCGCCCGGGAGGCCTGGCGCCGCGCCCTGTTGGAACGGGGCATCCTGCCGTTCCTGCGCGAGGCCCTGACCACTGTCGGACCGCAGGCCCCGCCGTCCGTGCCGCCGCCCCGCATCGACCGCATACCGAAGATCGGCTACAGCGGCCCGGACTTCTCCAGCCCCAACGAGGGCTCGTCCGGAACACGCCCGATGTTCACGAGCCCCGACTTCACCAGCCCGGACTACACCGGCCCCGGCTTCACCGGTCCGGAACCCGGCGCGTCGGAACGCCGACCGGACTGAGGAGCACGCCGCGCCGGCCGGGGCATCGGCCGGACACCTCGGCCCACCGGGCAGTCGCCCGCCCGGCCTGTCCGACCCACCCGCTCATCAGACCCACCCGGCTCATCAGACGCACTCGGCCCGCCCGGCTCAGAGGATCCCGGCCCGCCCCGCGGCCGTGATCCAGGACGGGAACTCGGACAGGAGCCGGTCGTACAGCTCGGCGTCGGGCACCCTGCCGATGTCGTCCACCGCGAAGAACCCCACGTTGTCGACGCGTCGCCCGGCCATGGTGTCGAAGCGTTCCAACACCCCGTAGTGGGACCGGCCCAGACCGACGAACTGCCAGAAGATCGGTTCCTCCACCGCCTCCCGCAGCTCCCGTTCGATCTGCGCGTCGCGGTACACGCCTCCGTCGGAGAAGAAGAGCACGAGCGTGGGAACGGCCACCGGGTTTTCCCGGACGAAGGCCCGGACCTGGGCGATCGCCTTCTGCTCCTCGTTCTGGATGCCGATGTCCCGCATGTCGAGCTGCCCGGGCGCAAGACCGTTCCGGGGTTTCCGGCTCCGCCGGAAGAGGACGAGCTCACCGACGCGCACATGAAGCCGCAGCCAGTCCGGAAGTTCGGCCAGGCGCAGATCGGGCAGTCGGGCGGCGTTCGAGGCGAAGGTCCAGGCCTGCATCTCACCGTCGTCGTCCAGCTGCGCGGCGACGGCCGCCATCCGCTCCACGACATCGGCCACGACGCCCTTGGAATAGAGCGAGGACATCGAGCCGGAGGCGTCGAGGACGAGGACGACGCGGGCGGTCACTCCGGCCGCGCCGTGCTTCCGCAGGCTGACCGCCACCTGCTCCTTGCGCAGGGACAGCCGCTTGCGCATGTCGACGGGCAGCCGCTCCACGTCCTTCTCGAAGCGCGGCCCGTCGGCCACCGGCGCCTGCCGTACGGGTACGGGCGCGGAGACCGGGGCGGCCGCGGCTGCCGGCGGCGGCGCGTCGTCCACGCTGATCCCGAAGTCGGTGGCGAGCCCGGCGAGACCGGAGGCGTACCCCTGCCCGACCGCCCGGAACTTCCACTGGCCCGCCCGCCGGTACAGCTCACCGCCGATGAAGGCGGTCTCCGTCGTCGCGGTCATGTCGAAGCGGGCCAGCTCGGCCCCCGTACCGGAGTCGAGCAGCCGCAGCGTCAGTCCGGACATCTGGCCGAACGTCCCACCGTCCGCCGACGCGGCCAGCACCACCCGCTCGACGGCAGGCTCGATCCCGCGCAGATCGACCTCGACGGTGTCGGTCGTTCCGCCGTCCACCTCCTGCTTCCCGAGATGGCGTACGGCCCCGGAGGCGTGGGCCGGCTGGTTGTAGAAGACGAAGTCGCTGTCGTCGCGCACGCGTCCGGCCTGGGTGAGCAGCAGCGCCGAGGCGTCGGCGTCGGGCGCCCCCGCCCCGGCGGACCAGGAGAGCACGGCACGTACCACGGGCGAGCCGACCGGCAGGTTGGCGCCCTTGCTCAGGGAAGTCGCTGTCATGCCGTCAGTCTGCCCAGCCGAGACCCGCTTCGGGAACGGAACGGGCCCGCGAACCCCCCCGTGGATCGCGGGCCCGTACGACGAACCTCCAGCCGTACCGACCGGAGTGCCGCCGCCTACTCCGCCAGCGGCAGGTACACCCGGTTGCCGGACGCCGCGAACTCCTTGGACTTCTCCGCCATACCGGCCGAGATCTCGTCCGCCTTGAGGTCGCCGCCGTGCTCCCGGCGAATGTCCTGCGAGATCTTCATCGAGCAGAACTTCGGACCGCACATCGAGCAGAAGTGCGCGGTCTTCGCGGGCTCGGCCGGCAGCGTCTCGTCGTGGAACTCGCGGGCCGTGTCCGGGTCGAGGGCCAGGTTGAACTGGTCCTCCCAGCGGAACTCGAACCGCGCGTCCGACAGCGCGTCGTCCCACTCCTGCGCCCCCGGGTGCCCCTTGGCCAGGTCAGCCGCGTGCGCCGCGATCTTGTACGTGATGACGCCGGTCTTCACGTCGTCGCGGTTGGGCAGGCCCAGGTGCTCCTTGGGCGTGACGTAGCAGAGCATCGCCGTGCCCCACCAGGCGATCATCGCGGCGCCGATGCCCGAGGTGATGTGGTCGTACGCGGGTGCGACGTCCGTGGTCAGCGGGCCGAGGGTGTAGAACGGCGCCTCCTCGCAGATCTCCTGCTGGAGGTCGATGTTCTCCTTGATCTTGTGCATCGGGACGTGCCCCGGGCCCTCGATCATCGTCTGCACGTTGTGGCGCTTGGCGATCGTGTTCAGCTCGCCGAGCGTGCGCAGCTCGGCGAACTGCGCCTCGTCGTTGGCGTCCGCGATCGAGCCGGGGCGCAGACCGTCGCCCAGCGAGTACGTGACGTCGTACGTCGCCAGGATCTCGCAGAGCTCCTCGAAGTTGGTGTAGAGGAAGTTCTCCTTGTGGTGCGCGAGGCACCAGGCGGCCATGATCGAGCCACCGCGCGAGACGATGCCGGTCTTGCGACGGGCGGTCAGCGGAACGTACGGCAGCAGCACGCCGGCGTGGACCGTCATGTAGTCGACGCCCTGCTCGGCCTGCTCGATGACCGTGTCCTTGTAGATTTCCCAGGTCAGCTCCTCGGCCTTGCCGTCCACCTTCTCGAGGGCCTGGTAGAGCGGCACGGTGCCGATCGGCACGGGAGAGTTGCGCAGCACCCACTCGCGGGTGGTGTGGATGTTGCGGCCGGTGGACAGGTCCATGACCGTGTCGGCGCCCCACTTGGTCGCCCACGTCATCTTCTCCACCTCCTCCTCGATGGAGGAGGTGACGGCGGAGTTGCCGATGTTGGCGTTGACCTTCACCAGGAACCGCTTGCCGATGATCATCGGCTCGATCTCCGGGTGGTTGACGTTGGCCGGGAGGACGGCGCGCCCTGCCGCGATCTCCTCCCGTACGACCTCGGGGGAGACGTTCTCGCGGATCGCGACGTACTCCATCTCCGGGGTGATCTCGCCCCGGCGGGCGTACGCGAGCTGGGTCACGACCTGACCGTCGCGGCCCCGGCGGGGCAGCCGCGGCCGGCCGGGGAAGACCGCGTCAAGGTTCTTCAGCCCTCCGCCGCGCGGCGAGGTGTGCTTGATGCCGTCGTCCTCGGGGCGGACCGGGCGGCCCGCGTACTCCTCGGTGTCGCCCCGCCCGATGATCCAGTTCTCGCGCAGCGGCGGCAGGCCCCGCCGTACGTCGGTGTCGATGGTCGGGTCGGTGTACGGGCCGGACGTGTCGTACAGCGTCACGTCCTTGCCGTTGGTGAGGTGCACCTGTCGGACGGGCACCCGGAGGTCGGGGCGCGAGCCCTCGATGTACCCCTTGTGCCAGCCCGGCTTGCGCTCGTCCTGGCCGTTCTCGCTGGTGGCAGGCGTGCGTGCATCCTGAATGGTCATGAGACCGATCTCCCTACGCCGGCATTACCCGGTAACAGGTTCGGCGGTCGGCGCAGCCTCTTCCCGTACGTACGTCCAGTACGCGCGTACGGTGATCAGCGCCCTCTCAGCCCGGTGCTCCGAGCTCCCGCGTGTGCAAAGGTGTCACCACGCTAGCGTCAATCCGGCCGTGCTGAACAGTGGGCCCCCGCCGTTCTTGCGATGATCGGTCGGTGACTTCCTCGCAGCAGACCCCAGAACCCGACGGTCATGACGGCCACGGCACCCCTGGCGACGCAGGCCACGGACACGGCCACGCGCACAGCCATGGGCCGGCCGCGCCCGTCTCCCGGCACCTGCGCAGAGTCATCGCCGCTGTCCTGATCCCGTTCGCCACGGCGGTGGTGGTCGGGCTCGTGGTCCTCTGGCCGGGCGGCGCCCCGGAACACGAGCGCACCGGCGTCGGTTTCGACCGGCAGACGTACCAGGGCAAGGTCGTCTCGGTGGAGAAGATCGACTGCAAGGACGTGAACGCCGCTCAGGTCCCGCCCACCGGCGACACGTCGACGCCCCAGGGGCGCGAGGCGGTCAACGCCCAGCAGGGGCAGTGCGCGAAGGCGTCGATCGAGGTCACGAGCGGTCCGGACAAGGGCCGTACGTTCACCGAGATCGTCCAGCCGGACGCGCCGCGCCAACTGGACGAGGGCCAGGGCGTGGTGGTGGCGTACGCGCCGGACGCCCCGCGCGACCTGCAGTACTCGGTGACGGACGTGAACCGCAAGGTCCCGCTGACCGTGCTCGCCCTGATCTTCGCCGTGGCGGTCGTGCTGGTCGGGCGGATGCGGGGCGTGATGGCGCTGATCGCGCTCGCCGTGAGCTTCATGGTGCTGACCTTCTTCATCCTGCCGGCGATCCTGCAGGGGTCGAATCCGCTGGTGGTGGCGGTGGTCGGGTCGAGCGCGATCATGCTGATCGCGCTCTACATGTGCCACGGGCTCTCCGCCCGCACGTCGGTCGCGGTGCTCGGGACCCTGATCTCGCTGCTGCTGATCGGACTGCTCGGCTCGCTCTTCGTCGGCTGGGCCTCCCTGTCCGGCAACACGGACGACAACACCGGCCTGATCCACGGCCTCTATCCCGACATCGACATGTCCGGTCTGCTGCTCGCGGGCATCATCATCGGTTCGCTGGGCGTGCTCGACGACGTGACGGTGACGCAGACCTCCGTGGTGTGGGAGCTGCATCAGGCGGATCCGCGGATGGGACCCCGCGGGCTCTACCGGGCGGGCATCAGGATCGGCCGCGACCACATCGCGTCCGTGGTGAACACACTGGTCCTCGCGTACGCCGGTGCGGCCCTGCCCCTGCTGCTGCTCTTCTCCATCGCGCAGAGCAGCGTGGGGACGGTGGCCAACAGCGAACTGGTCGCGGAGGAGATCGTCCGCACGCTGGTGGGATCGATCGGTCTCGTCGCCTCGGTGCCGGTCACGACCGCTCTCGCCGCCCTCGTCGTCTCGGCGGACCGGCCGGGGTCGATGGGCTCGCTGAGCACGCCGGGCTCGCCCGGGTCGCAGGGCCGGCTGGGCACGCCGGAGAAGCGTTCATCCAGGGGTGGGCGCCGCCGCCGGGCCAAATGACCGGACCTGGGGCCCCCGCGGCCCCGGGACCGGCCTCTCAGCCGGCGTTCTCCTCCGCGAGGATCCGGCCGAGCGCCGCCTCCAGGCTGTCCTCGAAGTCGCCCAGTGTCCGTTCCTGACCGAGCGGGACCAGCTTGTCCGTCCGGTCGAGGAAGGCGACCAGCGGCGGAGCGCTGACCCGGAACAGGGCTCGGTCGCTGCCGACCTGAAGCCGGATGCCGACGTCGGAAAGATCCTCGGGGTCGGTCGGTGCGATGTGCACATCGCCGTCCCCGCTCGGTCCGTTGATCCCGTCGACCAGCAGCTCTCGGCCGAACGCCCAGGTCACAGGCGCGTCGCCGGGGAGATGGAACGTCATCCGCACCGCGTAAGGATCCCGGGCCTCGTAACGCAGTTCCACCGGGATTCTGAAGGAGAGCTCCTCGGAGACGAGGAAGCTCATCAGGACCTCGGCCTGAACCGACTCTCGCATCATGTACCCCGCAGTAGATAAGCAGTTGTGTAAACGCGGCTACTGAAAGCTGTGACCAAAACGGCCAGGAATGATCCCCCATGGCCCTCTTGACGCAATCGTGCTGGAAGGGCTAGCAGATCACAAGGAGTAATTTTTCAGATACTGATAGAGAAGGCGAAGGTACTCAGGAGCCTTCCGATCTCACTGCGTAGCCGATCGACTGCGGGCAGCAACCGTTCTTCCTGATGAAGGGGGAGGGAAATCGCCATGGCGGCCGCGGTGGACCCCGCAGTGATGGGAATCGCGGCGCAGACCGTGCCGAGCGCATATTCCTGACGCTCCACCAGGGGCTCCATTCGCCCCATTCCGCCCAAACGATCCAAAAGCGCACGCCGGTTACGCACCGTGTACGGAGTGATGGCGTCCACCGGATGGCGAGCGAGGTGGTCTTGACGGCTCTTCACATCCAGTTGACTGAGCAGACACTGCCCGATCGCATGAGCGTGACCCGTCTCGCGGAAGTCGGCCCACTCGTCCACGGCCGGGGCGGAGGGCGTGTCGGAGACGGCAACCAGCTCGATCTCACCCTCGCGGTAGATGGCGAAGTAGACGGGCACCCCGATCGCGTCGCGCCAGTGCGCGAGGGAGTCTTCGATCTTGGTGCGACGATTCTGCAGAACTCCGCCACCGGCGAGACGCCCGGCTGCGGCGCCGAGGACGAACACACCCTTCTCGCGGCGTAGATAGCCCTCGTGTGCCAGGGTGCGGAGCAGGTGGTACGCGGTGGGCAGCGGGAGTCCGGCCTCACGCGCCAGTTGTTTGGCGGGGGCCCCGTCCTCGTGGGAGCCCACGGCCTCCAAGAGTCTCAGCGCCCGCTGTACCGAGCCGATCAGTGTAGGAACGCCGGTCTGCGTAGCCGTGGCCAAAGGTCACCCCCAGGCATGACGACGGGTGCCGTACACCCGCCCGCGGGGGCCGCCCCCGCGCGCCCGCCGCGTCCTGGGAACCGGTGGGGTCCGGTGGCGGACCCGCCCGGGACAGGTCAACACCCGCGGATCAGCGCGGAAGGCTGGGCCAGTTTTCCCGGGGGCGGCAGAGATTTTTCACTGTAAGGGCAGCTCCCAGGCCTGGCTGTGGTTTCCAGGGGCGCGTCCCCCGGCCGGGCTAACGCCCGGCCATCAGCCCCCTACCGATGGGTAGCATCTGCTACCAGTCCTCGCGCGAGGTCGAGGAGGACATGAACTTCCGTACGACGTAGATCAGTCCGCCGACCAGGGCGACGAAGATCAGCGCCTTGAAGAGCAGACCGATCACGAACGTCGCGATGCTGGTGATCAGTCCCCCGAAGACGAACAGGGCGATGACGGGTATGGCGACCCACTTCACCCACCAGGGCATCCCCGCGAGAATCTCTCGTACCGCCATCGCGCTTCCCTCATCTCCCGAAGAATCCGTCCCGCGCGCTCTGCGCCGGACACCTTCGATGCTAGGTGCGGCACTTGCGGCACGGGGGCCCCGGAGCCCTTGCTCTCCCCTGATCCGCCCCCTAGGGGAATTCAGCCCTCCGGCGGCGAGAAGACCACCATGACCCTCAGGTCCTCGGTGATGTGGTGGAACTTGTGGGCCACTCCGGCCGGTACGTAGACGACGCTGCCCCGCGCCACCTGCGTCGTCTCCATCCCCACCGTGATCGCGGCCCGCCCGCTGACGACGAAGTACACCTCGTCCTGGTCGTGCGGCTGTTGGGGGTCGAGCGAGCCGGCGTCGAGCGCGTACAGACCGACGGACATGTTCCGCTCCCGCAGGAACTGGAGGTACGCACCGTCGTTGGCGGCGCGCTCCGCCTCCAGTTCGTCCAGTCGGAATGCCTTCATCGTGCGTTCGCCCCTGCCCTTGGCCCGATCATGTCTGCCACGATCAGACACATGAAGAATTTCGTAGTCAAGACGCTCGCGAACGCGGGCGCGCTCGGAGTGGCCATCTGGCTGGTCCCGGACATCACGCTGACCGGTGACAGCACCGCCAACAAGGCCTGGACGCTGATCCTTGTCGCCCTGGTTTTCGGGCTGGTGAACTTCTTGGTGAAGCCGATCGTCAAGCTGATCTCGCTTCCGCTGTTCGTCCTCACCCTTGGCCTGATCACACTGGTGATCAACGCCCTGATGCTGCTGCTCACCTCCTGGCTCGCAGACAAGCTCGACCTGAGCTTCCAGGTCGACGGATTCTGGACCGCCGTCCTGGGCGGACTGATCATCTCCGTCGTCTCCTGGGCGCTCAACGTCGTGCTCCCCGACGGCGACTGAGGGCGCACGATGACCTACCGCGTCTGTTTCGTCTGCACCGGCAACATCTGCCGGTCGCCGATGGCCGAGTCGGTCTTCCGCGCCCGCGTGGAGGAGGCCGGCCTGGCGGACGTCGTCGAGGTGGACAGCGCGGGCACCGGAGGCTGGCACGAGGGCGACGCCGCCGACCCGCGGACCGTCGCCGTCCTGGAGGACCACGGCTACGACTCCGGGCACACCGCCCGCCAGTTCCGCGCTTCCTGGTTCCCCGCGCTCGACCTGGTGATCGCCCTCGACGAGGGGCACCTGCGGGCGCTGCGGCGGATCGCCCCGACGCCCGAGGACGCGGCGAAGGTGCGGCTGCTGCGCTCGTATGATCCGGCGGCCGAGGACCTCGACGTGCCCGACCCCTACTACGGCGGGTCGGACGGCTTCGAGGCATGCCTGGAGATGGTGGAGGCGGCGAGCGAAGGGCTGCTCGCCGCCGTACGCGAGAGTGTGGAGGAACGGGCGGCATGAGCACGGACACATCCGAGGGGGCGGGCCTCGGCGCCGTCGGCGACGGGACACGGGCCGTACGGGCGGGGCTGCCCGAGCCGGTGAAGTACGAACCGACACTGCCGGGGCCGGTCTTCGCCGCCCACTTCCATCTGCCGGGCGACCCCACCGGCCCGTACACCTACGGGCGCGACGAGAACCCGACCTGGACCCACCTGGAACGTGCCCTCGGCGAGCTGGAGGCGCCGGGGGAGCAGGGCGTCGAGACGCTCGTCTTCGCCTCGGGCATGGCCGCCATCTCCGCCGTCCTCTTCTCCCAGTTGAAGACAGGCGACGCGGTCGTCATGCCGCAGGACGGCTACCAGGCGCTGCCGCTGCTCCACGAGCAGCTCCGGGCGTACGGGATCGATGTCCGCACCGCGCCGACCGGCGGCGACGCCCAGCTGTCCGTACTGGAGGGCGCGCGGCTGCTGTGGATCGAGACGCCCTCCAACCCCGGGCTCGACGTCTGCGACATCCGCCGCCTGGTGCGGGCGGCGCACGAGGGTGGGGCGCTGGTCGCCGTCGACAACACCCTGGCCACCCCGCTCGGCCAGCGGCCCTTGGCGCTCGGAGCGGACTTCTCCGTCGCCAGCGACACCAAGGGCATGACCGGGCACGGCGACGTCCTCCTCGGCCATGTCAGCTGCCGCGATCCGCAGCGCGCGGCGGAGGTACGGCGCTGGCGCAAGATCGTCGGCGCGATCCCCGGCCCGATGGAGGCCTGGCTCGCCCACCGCTCCCTGGCCACGCTCCAGCTCCGCATCGACCGCCAGTGCACCTCCGCGCTGGCTCTCGCGGAGGCCCTGGGCAAGCGGGATGAGGTGACCGGGCTGCGGTATCCCGGACTGCCGGACGACCCCTCGCACACGGTGGCGGCGTCCCAGATGCGGCGCTTCGGGCCCGTGGTGTCCTTCGTGCTCCCCGACCGGGACTGGGCCGAGCGGTTCCTCGACGGGCTGCGGCTCGTGGACGACGCGACCAGCTTCGGCGGGGTGCGCTCGACGGCCGAACGGCGCGGGCGGTGGGGCGGCGACGCCGTGCCGGAGGGTTTCATCCGCTTCTCCGTCGGGGCGGAGGACCCCGAGGACCTGATCGCGGACGTGCTGCGCGCCCTCGACGCGGCAGAGACGGCCGCGGACCACTGAGCGGGCGCACCCGGAATCGGGGCGCTCCGAGCCTCCCCCCTCATGGCTCGGAACGCCCCGGCTTCCTCTGCGGAGAACCGCCTGAACAAGGCTAGTTGACTCTGCGTCAGTGTCCAATCACGGTAGCGACAGAGACCTATCGACTTATTTATAGTTGGACAGTCCTGAGGCGCCGTCAGCCGACCGCCTGAGTCGAACGGCCGCACCGGCCGGGAGGGGGCGGACATGGATCTCGCCCTGCTGCGCACCTTCGTCACGGTGCACCGGGCCGGCTCGTTCACCCGCGCGGCGGCGCTTCTCGGGCTCTCCCAGCCCGCGGTCACCAGCCAGATCCGCACCTTGGAACGGCAGCTGGGCCGACCGCTCTTCCTCAGACAGGCCCGTGGGGTCACCCCCACCACCATCGGCGACGAGCTCGCCCACCGTGCGGCCCCGCATCTGGACGCGCTCGTGGAGATCACCGAGACCGGTCTGGACGAGGAGAACGGGGTCCGCACCCTCCATCTCGCGGGACCCCCCGAGTTCACCTCGGCGCGCGCCCTGCCCGCCCTCACCCCGCTGGTCTCCCAGGGACTCGCCGTACGGGCCGCCTTCCCCGCCACGACGGAGGAGATCCTCGACGGGCTCGCCGCCGGCCACCACGATCTCGCCATCGCCACCGCCCGCCCACGCGGGGGGCTCTTCAGCTCCACGCCGCTGTGCGACGAGGAGCACGTGCTGGTCGCCGCGCCGCGCTGGGCCGCCCGGCTGGCGCCCGACATGCTCCTACGCAAGGGCGCCGTGGTCCTGGAGCAGTTGCCGGTGGTGGAGGTCCACGAGTCCCTGCCCTTCGTCTCCCGCTACTGGGCGACCGTCTTCGAGACCAAGCCGGCCGCGGCCGCCACCGTCGTGGCGCCCGACCTGCGGGCCGTCCTGGAATCCGCCGCTGCCGGGGCGGGCCTCGCCGTCCTGCCCCGCTATCTGTGCGAGGAGGCGTTGGAGCAGGGCCGCCTCGTGGCGCTGCTCGATCCGCCGGTTCCTCCGCTGCGGACCTACTTCCTGGTCGTCCGCGCCGGGACGCTCGCGCTGCCGCATCTCGCGAGGGCCCACGAGTGGCTCCTGCGGGCCTCCGGAGACTGGTGAGTTTCAGGACACCTGTGGCGGGCCATTTTCTTCCCATGACCGAACGTCCTGTGGTCAAGCGCACCGCACGCGCCATCCTGCTCGATGGAAACGACCTCATCCTCATCAAGCGCACGAAGCCGGGGGTCGATCCCTACTGGGTGACGCCCGGTGGCGGGGTCGAGCCCTCCGACACCACCGTCGTCGAGGCCCTGCACCGCGAGGTGCACGAGGAACTCGGCGCCAAGATCACCGATGTGGTCCCTTGCTTCGTCGACACCGTCGAGCACATCGTCGACGGCGGTGTCTCGGGAGTGAAGGTCCAGCACTTCTTCGTCTGCCGACTCGAATCGATGGACCCCTCGCTGCGGCACGGCCCCGAAGTCGATGAGCCGGCGGGCGAGTACGAGATCGTCCGGGTGCCCTTCACCCGGGTGGGCATCGCCGCCGTCCACCTCGTGCCGCTCTCCCTGCGTCACTACCTGGACGGCAACATCGAGGGCGTCCGCGCGATGCACGCCCCCGACCTCGGCTAGGAGGCGAGATCCGCCAGGAAGTCGTGGCGGATCCGCTCCGCCGGGATCCCGATCCCCCGTAGGGCGTCCACCCCGCGACGGATCATGCCGGGCGGGCCCGAGAGGTAGGCCTCGTACTCGTGCCAGGGGCCGTATCGCCGCACGGCGTCCGGCAGCTGTCCCTCAGCCTCGGTGATCGGCCGCACCGACAGCCAGGAAAACGTCTTCTGGAGCCGCATCATCGTGTCGATGTCGTACAGGTCGTGGTCGCTGCGCGCCCCGTAGAACACTTCCATGGGACGCCGGTCGCCGTGCTCGGCGACATCCTCGACCAGGGCCCTGATGGGGGCTATGCCGGTGCCGCCGCCGAGGCAGAGGAGTCCGTTGTCGGTGGAGTGGTCGACGGTCATCGAGCCGGCGGGCGGGCCGAGGCGCAGGACGTCACCGGGGCGTGCGTGGTGCACGAGGGCGTTCGAGACCCAGCCGGCCGGGACCGCCTTGACGTGGAGGGAGAGCAGCCCGTCGGGCCGGGGTGCCGAGGCGAAGGAGTAGTGCCGCCATACGCGCGGCCACCAGGGGGTCTCCAGCGTCGTGTACTGCCCCGCAAGAAAGGTGTACGGCTGGTCGGGGCGGAGCGTGATCACCGCGATGTTCGGGGTCCGCAAATCGTGGGAGACGACCTCGGCCTGCCACCAGGCGGGCGCATGGCGCTCGCTCTCGGCCGCCGCGTCGATCATGATCTGCGAGATCGTGGTGTACGTCCGCACCCAGGCGGCCTCGGTCTCCTCGTTCCAGGTCAGGGTGGCGTACCGCACGAGCGCGCCGATCAGCGCCTCGCCGACGGCCGGGTAATGGGCCGAGCGGGTCCCGTACTTGCGGTGTCCGCGGCCCAGGCTCTGGAGGTACTCGGTGAGGACGGGGGCGTTGTCCATGTGCTCGGCCGCCGTCAGCAGCGCCTTGAGGAGGCGGTCACGCTGGGCGTCCATGGCCGCGGGGAACATCGCCCGCAGCTCGGGGTGGCGGATGAAGAGCAATGCGTAGAAGTACGAGGTCACCTTGTCGGCGACGGGTGCGATCTCGGCCAGGGTGCGGCGAATGAGGATCGCGTCGGGAGAGGGCCCCGGGGCTATCCGGGGCGGTGCCTCGCCGTCGTCCTGCACGGCCTCTTTCATTGTCTGCCTCGCCTCGCGCCTTCGGCTCGTGTCGTCGCAGCTTGACACCTTCGACCACTGGTTCGGACAGAAAGTGGAATTCTTGGGCATTAGCCCCGCGGCAACAGCTAGGCTGCGCTCTTTCGGACCAGGTCGTACGCCTCCCGCAGATCGCCCCCGGTGTAGGCATGGTGCGACAGCCCGGCCAGGTGCCGGTCGGCGTTGACCGCCACGGCGACCGGCACGGCCGCGAAGAGCTGCGCGTCGGACATCGAGTCGCCATAGGCCACACAGTCGGCCAGGCCAAGCCCGTACTCCTCGCAGAGTTGGCGCGCGATCCTCACCTTCGCCGCCGCGTCGAGAATGCCCGGCCGATGGATGGGCTCGGTGAACGGCACCGACGGCCAGCGAGAGCCATGGGTGGCATCCGCCCCCCAGTCGAGGAGCCGTTCGATGAAGAAGTCGGGGGACAGCGAGATGACGGCGCAACGCCCGCCCTCGGCGTGGATGTCCGCCCAGACCTCGCGAATGCCCGCCAGCCAGGGAGCCCCCTCGAAGGCGGCCGTGACCTGCTCTGCGGTCAGGGCGGACCAGAGTCCGTGGGCCTGGACCGCGAACTCGTCCGGCGTCATCCCGTCCAGGAGGTACCCCCGCTCCAAGGCGGCGATCTCCTCGCTGAGGCCGAGCTGTCGCGAGATCTCGACCGCGGCCGCCGACCCGCGGATCAGCGTGCCGTCGAGATCGAAGAGATGGAGCCTGCCTCGGTCCGTGGAGGTCGTCATGTACGCCGAGGCTAGTACGTGGGGTTACTCCCGCCGTCAGACGCGGCACGACAGGGCCGGGCGGCACGGTGTTTCACGTGAAACATCTCCAGCGGCCCGCTCGGCGGGCTCTCCTCGTCGTCCATGTCTCCGTCTCTGTCGCGTGGCTCGGCCTGAGCGTCGGACTACTCACGCTCGGCACCACGGCCTACACGACGGGCGACCCCACGCTCACCGAAGCCGCCTACCGCGCGATGAAGGTGTTCGCGGACTGGCTGCTCGCTCCGGTCGCCGTAGTGACCCTGGTCAGCGGGCTGGTGCTCTCCCTGGGAACTCCCTGGGGGCTTGCTCGGCACCGCTGGGTCTGGATCAAGTTCTGGATCACGCTCGCCACCGCGACCGCGACCGTCTTCGCGCTGCGTCCGGAGATCGAGCACGCGGCGGCCTCCGGTGTGGCCGACGCCAGCCTGGTGGCGGCGCCGACGGTCTCGACGGCGGCCTATCTCTTCATGACCGCGATCTCGGTGCTGAAGCCCTGGGGAATGACGCGTCGGGGGCGCCGGCTGCGGGTATCGGCCAGTTCCTCAAAACGGGTGGACGGACGATCACTGCGTGAGACAGCCTGAGCGACATGCCGACGTCGCTCACCCCGCTCGACCAGCTCCCCATCAGGATCCTCACCGCCGAGGACCTCACCGCCTGCGCGGATCTCTCCGAGGACCGGGGATGGCTGCGTGAGGAGCACAAGTGGAATCTCCTGCTGACCGCGGGGACCGGCTATGGCATCGACGACCCGGACGGCAAGGGGCTCGTGGCGGCCGGCGTGGTCACCTCGTACGGGCCCAAGCTGGCGGCGATCGGCATGGTGCTGGTGGCCGACCGATACGCCCGTCAGGGAGTCGGGCGCCGGCTGATGCGCCACGTGATCGCGGAGGCCGAAGACACCCCGCTCACGCTCCACGCGACCCCGAACGGACAGCCGCTCTACGAGCAGCTGGGTTTCGTCCAGACGGGCCGCGCCGAAATGCTCCTCGGCCACTTCACCGCGGCGGAACCGGCCCCTGAGGTCCGGACCCGCGCCGCCACCGCCGAGGACCTCCAGACGATCCTCCGCCTGGACACCGAGATCTTCGGCCTGGACCGCACCCATATGCTCACCCGCCTGCCGGCCTTCGCCGACCAGCTCCGCGTCGCCGAGGAAGGCGGCGAGATCATCGGCTTCGCGGCAGCGTGGCCGAACATGTCCACCCATGTCATCGGCCCCCTGATCGCCCGTGACACGGCGACCGCACAGGCGCTGGTCGCCTCCCTGGCCGCCGCCACGGACCGCCCGCTCCGCACGGACATCGATGTACGCCACACGGCCATGGTGAGCTGGCTCAAGGCGAACGGGCTCGCCCCGATCGCCTTCAACGCGGTCATGGTGCGTTCCGTGCCCGACCTGCCGGGTGACTGGAGCCGCCGGTTCGCGCCTCTCACCGTCGCAGCGGGATAAAGCCGAGTGATTGCACACGCGGGTTTTTTCGCCCTTCGTCTATCCTGGGAGTAGCCGCTCCGGACCAAGGAGAGACCATGACCGCGACCGACCCCGCTCTCACCGCCCTCGCCCAGGGCTGGTGCGCCCTCTCGCTGCTGCACGGCAGGATCGAATCCCACATCGAGCGCGCCCTGGAGTCCCGGCATGGACTGAGCGTGCGCGAGTACTCCCTGCTGGATGTGCTCAGCCGCCAGCACAGCGGCCCGGGCGGGCACCTCCAGATGAAGCAGGTCGCGGACGCCGTCGTCCTCAGCCAGAGTGCCACCACGCGTCTGGTGACCCGTCTGGAGGACCGCGGCCTCCTCACGCGCTACCTGTGCGCCACTGATCGGCGCGGCATCTACACCGATGTCACCGAGGCCGGCATGAAGCTGCTCACGGAGGCCCGTCCCACCAATGACGGGGCCCTGCGCGAGGCCCTCGACGAAGCGGCGAAGAACCCCGAGCTGGCCCCCCTGGTCCGTGTCGTCGAAGGTCTGCACGTCCCCGCCTGACCGGTGTTGCTTTCCGACCGCCTGACGGGCCGCGAGGCGTACCCTGCGCCCCATGAGCGATCTTGAAATACGGCCTGCCACCACGGGCGACCTGCCGGACATCGTCGCGATGCTCGCCGACGATCCCCTGGGCGCCCAGCGGGAGTCCCCCGACGACCTGACCCCGTACACCACCGCGTTCGAGCGGCTGGTCCAGGACCCCCACCAGCATCTGATGGTGGCCGTGCGCGGCGACACGGTGGTCGGCACCCTCCAGCTCACCATCGTCCCCGGGCTCTCCCGCCGGGGGTCCACGCGGTCGATCATCGAAGGCGTCCGCATCCACGCGCAGGAGCGGGGCACCGGCCTGGGAACCCAGCTCATCGAGTGGGCCGTCGAGGAGTCCCGCCGTCTGGACTGCCAACTCGTTCAGCTGACCTCCGACGCCACACGAACGGACGCCCACCGCTTCTACGAGCGGCTCGGGTTCGTGGCCACTCACCTGGGCTTCAAGATGAACCTCTGACCGGGGTAGGCAGTGGCCGAGACTGTGGACCTCGGCCACTGCGTTTCACGTGAAACATCCGGGCTCAGAGGCCGCGCCACCCGGCCTCGTCCACTCCACCCGGCACGGCGTCGCCCTGTTCGTACGGCTCGCGGGTGAAGACGAAGGACCCCAGGTCGAGGTGGCTCACCGAACCGTCCGGCCGCCGTACGGCCCGGAGGGTCTCCCCCAGGTAGTAGCCGTTGAGACCGACCCAGCCTCCGTCCGGCAGGGCCCGGAACGTCGCCCGTCGCCCAGGACCGCGCAGCGGTTCGAGGGTCACACTCCGATCCGGGCCGAGGCGCAGCCCGAACATGTACGTCCCCCAGTACCAGGGCCCGGTCAGCTCCAGCAGCTCCTGGTCCACCTCGGCCTCGGGGAGCGGCCGCCACGGCTCGGGGAAGCGAGGCTCGGCCTCCGCCACGATCTTTACGAGTTCGCCGGCCACGGCCGCCATCTGCGGCCCGGACGTGGCGTTGGCGAGGGCGACCGCCGCGACCCCGTCCTCGACACTCACCCAGAGGCAGGCGACGAAGCCCGGCAGCGATCCGGTGTGGCCGATCAGCATCCGGTCGTCCCAGCGCAGGAGCTGAACGCCCAGCCCGTAGCCACCTTCCCGGTCACCGGCGCCGGGCGCCACCGCCGGCGTACGCATCTCCTCGACCGAGGCCGCGCCGAGGACCCGGTCGTCGCCCTGCGCGAGGAACCCGGCGAAACGACAGAGGTCCTCGGCCGTCGACCAGAGCTGCCCGGCAGGTGCCATCAACCCCAGGTCCTCGGAGGGCTCGGGAAGCATCACATCGGCCCACGGGTGCACGGCCCAGCCACCGGCGTGCGGAGCGACCGGTCGGAGGCTCGTCCGCGTCAGGCCCAGCGGCTCCAGGATCTCACTGCGCAGCGCCTCCTCCCAGGACACCCCGCGCACCGCCTCGACCAGTGAACCGAGCAGCGTGTACCCGGGGTTGGAGTAGTGGTGGCGACGCCCGACCGGGTGGCGGAACGGCTCGTCACCGAGCACGTCGGCCAACTCGGGCCGTACCGTCCCGGGCGTCCGCTCCCACCACGGCGCGGGGGCCTCTGCGGCAAGCCCCGCGCTGTGCCCGAGGAGTTGGGCGATGGTCACCTCGCCGACGCCCGTGCCCGAAAGGTGCTTCTCCAGCGGGTCGTTCAGATCGAGGAGTCCTTCGTCGCGCAGGCGCATCACCAGGACGGCGGTGAACACCTTCGTGAGGGAGCCGATCCGGTACTGCGTGTCGGCGTCCGGGGCGTGCCCGTCGACACAGCTACGGGCTCCGCTCCACACCATCTTCCCGTCGCGGGCCACGGCCGCGACGAGCGAGGGGGATCGCCCCTCGGACTGGGCGACGGCGACACGGTGCAGCAGAGCCCGTTCGGTACTGGGAAGCAGAGCTTCGAAGGGTGAGGTCATGGAGCGATCCAACGCCGCGAGCGCGCGGGAGTCGACCACATTTCCCGTCGGATGCCCGCGCGGCGCGAAGCGATTTCAGCGCCCGGGGAGCCCCTTCGCTCGGCGTCTCAGCGCGCGGGAGCCCCCGGACGTGTCCCAGCACCGCGTCCCAGGCAGGGGCGTTCTCGCAGGTCAGACCCGTCTTGGCGTCCCAGCGTCCCTGATGCCCCGCCATCGCTTGCCCCGGCCTTCCTGGAACGGATTCTCTGGTGCCGAGCCGGACGGAACGCCGACCGGCCGCGGCCATCATCAGTCTCTGCACGGGGGCACCTCATGAAGCTCACGCACGCCACCCAGTCGCTCCTCACGGGCCTCACGCTCCTCAGCGCACTCGCTCTGACCGCCTGCGACAGCGACACCAGCGGCACGAACGCCTCACCCACCGGCTCCGCCTCCAGCGCCGCGACCGGTGGCAACGGCGGCTCGGACAAGCCCTCCAGCAGCAGCCCGGCAGGCACCAGCTCCCAGGGGAGCGGCAAGAGCGACGGCGGAGGCAACGGGAGCGGGGAAGGCAGCACCACGGGCACCGGCTCCCCCACCGGCAGGTCCATCGGCATCTGCCGCAGCGACGAGCTGGAGATCAGTGCCGTCGACAACACGATCGACAAGGCGGAGGGCGTCGTCACCGTCCAGTTCAAGAACGGTGGCGGCCGTGACTGCACCATCAACGGCTTCGCAGGCGTGGATCTGAAGACTGCGGCCGGCGACACCCTGTCCGTGGCCCGCAACGGCGAGAAGCCCGTGCGCACCGTCATCAAGGACGGCGAGTCCGCCGCCTTCAACATCGCGTTCCCGGTCAACAACTCGGGCGGTTCCGGTGTGCGCGTGGCCAAGATCCTCGTCACCCCGCCGAACGAGACGAAGACCGTCACCATCGACTGGCCCGCCGGCTCCCTCCCGGTCGACAACCCGGACTCCCCCAACCGCCCGCTCCAGATCAACCCGCTCGGGAAGGTCGGCTAGCCCCCACACCGGCCCCTCGTGGCCGGGACCGCCCCGGCCACGATGAGCTTCCGGCGCCGCGCCGGTCCACACGTGTGAGACCGACTCACGGGAGGCTGGCGCCATGCGGAAATTGATCTACGGCATGAACCTGAGCCTGGACGGCTACATCGCCGCGCCCGGCGATGACATCGGCTGGAGCGTGCCGAGCGACGAGCTGTTCCAGTTCTGGTCCGACCAGTTGCAGGCGACCGACCTGTCGCTGTACGGGCGCAAGCTGTGGCAGACGATGAGCTCCTACTGGCCGACCGGAGACCAACAGCCCGACGCCACCCCGGCGCATATCGAGTTCGCACGCCGCTGGCGGGCCATGTCGAAGGTGGTGTTCTCCTCGACGATCGACGAGGTCGACTGGAACACCCGCCTGGTCACCGGCGACGCGGTCGCCGAGATCGCCCGGCTCAAGGCCGAGGACGGCGGCCCGATGGACATCGGCGGCGCGACGCTCGCCGGGGCGGCCATGCGGGCCGGGCTGATCGACGAGTACGTGCTGGCCACCGCGCCGGTCCTGGTGGGCGGCGGCACGCCGTTCTTCACCGCCCTGGACAGCTGGGTGAACCTGAACCTGGTGGAGACGCGGACGCTTCCCGGCGGCGTGCTCCTGACCAGGTACGAGACGAGGCGCTGAGCCCCGTCCGGGGGGCAGCGCCATCTGAGGCCCTACCGGGCCTCGGTCACGTCTGTGCCATGTCGACGAAGCGGGAGTAGTGGCCCTGGAAGGCCACCGTGATGGTCGCCGTCGGGCCGTTACGGTGCTTGCCCACGATGATGTCCGCCTCGCCCGCCCGCGGTGACTCCTTCTCGTAGGCGTCCTCGCGGTGCAGCAGAATGACCATGTCGGCGTCCTGCTCGATCGAGCCGGACTCACGCAGGTCGGAGACCATTGGCTTCTTGTCGGTGCGCTGCTCGGGGCCACGGTTCAGCTGGGAGAGCGCGATCACCGGTAGTTCGAGCTCCTTGGCCAGGAGCTTGAGGTTTCGCGACATGTCCGAGACTTCCTGCTGCCGGCTCTCGGACCGCTTGGAACCGCCGGACTGCATCAGCTGCAGGTAGTCGATGACCACGAGCTTGAGCCCGGCGCGCTGCTTGAGCCGGCGGCACTTGGCGCGGATCTCCATCATCGACAGGTTCGGCGAGTCGTCGATGTACAGCGGGGCCTGGGAGACGTCCGGCATCCGTCGCGCCAGCCGGGTCCAGTCCTCGTCGGTCATGGTGCCGGAGCGCATGTGGTGCAGCGCGACCCGCGCCTCCGCCGAGAGCAGGCGCATCGCGATCTCGTTGCGGCCCATTTCGAGGGAGAAGATGACGCTGGGGAGGTTGTGCTTGATGGAACAGGCCCGGGCGAAGTCCAGGGCGAGCGTCGACTTACCCATGGCGGGTCGAGCCGCGATGATGATCATCTGGCCGGGGTGCAGCCCGTTGGTGAGCTGGTCGAGATCCGTGAAGCCGGTCGGCACACCGGTCATCTCGCCACTGCGCGACCCGATGGCCTCGATCTCGTCGAGCGCGCCCTCCATGATGTCGCCGAGCGGCAGATAGTCCTCGGTCGTGCGCTGCTCGGTGACCGCGTAGATCTCGGCCTGGGCCGAGTTCACGATCTCGTCGACATCGCCGTCGGCCGCGTATCCCATCTGCGTGATCTTGGTGCCGGCCTCCACGAGACGCCGCAGCACGGCGCGTTCATGGACGATCTCCGCGTAGTACGCCGCGTTGGCCGCGGTCGGCACCGACTGGACGAGGGTGTGCAGATAAGAGGCACCGCCGACGCGGGTGATCTCGCCGCGCTTGGTGAGCTCCGCGCCGACCGTGATCGGGTCGGCGGGCTCGCCCTTCGCGTACAGGTCGAGGATGGCCGCGTAGACCGTCTCGTGGGCGGGCTTGTAGAAGTCGTGGCCCTTGATGATCTCCACGACGTCCGCGATGGCGTCCTTGGAGAGCAGCATGCCGCCGAGGACGGACTGCTCGGCGTCGAGATCCTGCGGAGGGACTCGCTCGAAGCCGGACAGGCCGCTGTCCCACGGGCCGCTGCTGTCGCTGCCTCGGTCGTGCTGGTCCTCGCGGCCCCGACCGCGCCCACGGCCCTCGCCGCGGGGTCGCGTGACGGGGAGCCGGTCGCTCGGTCCGCTGTCGGTCCAGGGGTCGTCCAAGGGCTCAGGAATGCTCACCAAGCCACCTCCTCCCGTCCGCTCCGCGGACCTCGCCGTGCCACTCTTTCTTACGCCACGGCTCGGACAAACAAGAGGCTTTGACTCCGCTTCTGGCGCGTCGGGCGCCGGACCACGGTAGGCCCGCGGGCACCGTCAGCCAATCTGGTTATCCACAGGGCCTGTGGGTGAACGACCAGATGCTGTGGAGAACCCTGCCGAACCTGTGCACGGACCGGGGGACAGCCATGTGGACAAACTCATAGCGCCCCCCACAGCACCGCTCTGACCTGCGCGTCTTCCATCCACGGGCTGTGGGGGAGAAAAACTTTCCCCTGCGGACCAAGATCAGAACAAACGACGCACACACGAGGCTCCACAGCTCACCAAAGTAAGGATCACTTCGGCATTGCATCTCTTACCTGTGGAAGATTAGATTTGATCCATGACCCAGGCTCCCCCGACACCCAAGGCCGTCCGTCGGCAGCACGACCGCGAGATCATCTCCCTCGCGCTGCCGGCCTTCGGCGCACTCGTCGCCGAGCCACTCTTCCTGATGGTCGACAGCGCCATTGTCGGCCACCTCGGGACCCCCCAGCTCGCCGGTCTCGCCATCGCCGCCGCCCTCCTCACGACCGCGGTCAGTGTCTTCGTCTTCCTCGCCTACGCCACCACGGCCGCTGTCGCCCGGCGCGTAGGAGCCGGTGATCACAAGGCGGCCATCCGACAAGGCATGGACGGCATCTGGCTCGCGCTCCTCCTCGGAGCAGCGGTCGTCGCCGCCACGCTGCCCACGGCCCCATGGCTGGTCGACATCTTCGGAGCCTCCGACACGGCAGCCCCGTACGCCACCACGTATCTGCGGATCTCCATCCTGGGCATTCCCGCCATGCTCGTGGTCCTGGCCGCCACCGGCGTCCTGCGAGGCCTCCAGGACACCCGCACACCGCTGTACGTCGCCATCGGCGGCTTCACGGCCAACGCACTGCTCAACGTGGGTCTCGTGTACGGCGCCGGGATGGGCATCGCCGGCTCGGCCTGGGGCACGGTCATCGCCCAGTGCGCCATGGCCGCCGTGTACCTCGTCGTGGTCGTCAGAGGAGCCAGGCGCCACGGCGCCTCCCTGCGCCCCGACGCGGCCGGTATTCGCGCCAGCGCCCAGGCGGGTGTCCCGCTCCTCGTCCGTACCCTCTCGCTGCGCGCGGTCCTGATGATCGCCACCGCCGTCGCGGCCCGCATGGGCGACGCCGAGGTCGCCGCCCACCAGATCATCCTGTCCCTGTGGAGCCTGATGGCCTTCGCCCTCGACGCGATCGCGATCGCCGGGCAGGCCATCATCGGGCGCTACCTCGGCGCCGACGACGCCGACGGCGCCCGACAGGTCTGCCGCCGCATGGTCCAGTGGGGCGTGGTCTCCGGAGTCGCCCTGGGCGCGCTCCTCGTCCTGGCCCGCCCCCTGTTCATCCCGCTCTTCACCGGTGACACGACGGTCCAGGACACCCTGCTCCCAGCTCTGCTCGTCGTCGCGGTCTCCCAGCCGATCGCGGGAGTGGTCTTCGTCCTCGACGGCGTGCTGATGGGCGCGGGCGACGGCCCGTACCTCGCCTGGGCCATGCTGCTCACCCTGGCCGTCTTCGCTCCGGTCGCGCTCTTGGTCCCCACGCTCGGCGGCGGGCTTACCGCGCTCTGGTGGGCGATGACGCTGATGATGACCGTCCGCCTGCTGACGCTCTGGCTGCGCTCCCGCTCCGGCCGCTGGATCGTCACCGGCGCCACGCGCTGAATGTTTCACGTGAAACGCCCTGTTTCACGTGAAACGGCGGAAGGGCCGCACCCCGAGGGGTGCGGCCCTTCCGTACTGCTGAGAGCAGCGTTACGCGGCGACAACCTCGACGCCGAGCTTCGCGGCAACCTCGGGGTGCAGACGCACGGACACCTGGTGCGAGCCCAGGGTCTTGATCGGCGAACCGAGCTCGACGCGACGCTTGTCGACGTCGGGGCCACCCGCGGACTTGATCGCCGAGGCGATGTCGGCCGGGGTCACGGAGCCGAAGAGGCGGCCGGCGTCGCCGGAGCGAACGGCCAGACGCACCTTCACGCCCTCGAGCTGGGCCTTGATCTCGTTGGCCTGCTCGATGGTCGCGATCTCGTGGATCTTGCGGGCGCGGCGGATCTGCGCCACGTCCTTCTCGCCACCCTTGGTCCAGCGGATCGCGAAACCACGCGGGACCAGGTAGTTGCGAGCGTAACCGTCCTTGACGTCGACGACATCGCCGGCGGCACCGAGGCCAGAGACCTCGTGGGTCAGGATGATCTTCATTTTTCGGTCACCCTTCCCTTATCGCGCGGTGGACGTGTAGGGCAGCAGCGCCATCTCACGGCTGTTCTTCACGGCCGTGGCGACGTCACGCTGGTGCTGCGTGCAGTTGCCGGTCACGCGGCGGGCACGGATCTTGCCGCGGTCGGAAATGAACTTCCGCAGCATGTTCGTGTCCTTGTAGTCCACGTACGCGGTCTTGTCCTTGCAGAATGCGCAGACCTTCTTCTTAGGCTTGCGCACAGGCGGCTTCGCCATGGTGTTTCTCCTGTGTGATCAAGAAGTTTGGGTACGAGCCTCTTCGAGGGGAGTGCCCTAGAAGGGGGGCTCGTCCGAGTAGCCGCCGCCGCTGGAGTTTCCACCCCAGCTGCCTCCGCCGCCCTGCTGCTGGCCGCCGCCGGCCGGCGCGCTGGTCGCCCACGGGTCGTCGGCGGGAGCACCGCCACCACCCTGCTGGCCACCGCCGGAGTTTCCACCCCAGCTACCGCCGCCGCCCTGCTGCTGACCGCCGCCGTAGCCACCCTGGCCACCACGACCGGTGGTCTTGGTGACCTTGGCCGTGGCGTTCTTGAGGCTGGGGCCGACTTCCTCGACGTCCAGCTCGTAGACCGTGCGCTTGACGCCCTCGCGGTCCTCATAGGACCGCTGCTTCAGACGTCCCTGGACGACGACACGCATGCCGCGTTGAAGGGACTCGGCGACGTTCTCCGCCGCCTGACGCCAGACCGAGCAGGTCAGGAACAGGCTCTCGCCGTCCTTCCACTCATTGGTCTGACGGTCGAAGGTGCGGGGGGTGGACGCGATACGGAACTTCGCGACCGCCGCACCGGACGGGGTGAAGCGCAGCTCGGGGTCGTCGACAAGATTGCCGACGACCGTGATGACGGTCTCGCCTGCCATTGGATGAACCTCTCGGCGGGATTGCTTCTGGCTGCTTACTGCTACTCGAACCCGATGACCTCTGAGCTAGAAGCTCAGTGGGTCTCGGGACGGAGGACCTTGGTCCGGAGGACCGACTCGTTCAGGTTCATCTGTCGGTCGAGCTCCTTGACGACCGCAGGCTCGGCCTGCAGGTCGATGACCGAGTAGATGCCCTCGGGCTTCTTCTTGATCTCGTAGGCGAGACGACGACGGCCCCAGGTGTCGACCTTCTCGACCTTTCCGTTGCCCTCACGGACGACAGAAAGGAAGTTCTCGATCAGCGGGGAGACAGCGCGCTCCTCGAGATCGGGGTCGAGGATGACCATCACCTCGTAGTGACGCATGTGGAACCCACCTCCTTTGGACTCAGCGGCCACGGTCGTTCCGTGGCAGGAGGGTCGTGATGCGTAAGCAACGGTATCGGCCACCACTGACAACCCCCTCGACGAGCGAGGAGGGCGTCGGGGTCCTGGATGGACCTGGGCAGACACCGGTGCAGACCGTACAGAGTACCCGCACACCGGCTTCCGGTTGAAATCCGGTGGTGGGGGGACGCAATCTGTACACAACGGATGTCGGCGGCGCTACGATGCGCCGCCTTCCGGCAAGCACGCCAGGAGGTGCCCCATGGCACAGGCAATGCAACCCGACCCCGGACACTCCCTCCTCGCCACCGACGGCAAGCCTCACGTCCTCCAGGACACTCTGGTCGCAGTGACGCTCGTGCTCGGTGTGCTGGCCTTCATCACCGCGATGTTCCACCACCTGCACGTGCTGAGTTCCTGGGCAGGGCTGCTCGGGATCCTCACGGGTGCGTTCGGGCAGTTCATCTCCGTGACGACCCGGGAGCGCTTCGCGCTGATCGTCGGGCTCGGTGCCGCGGGCGTGGGTTTCTACCTCGGCATGTTCCACGGGGGTCTCGCCTGAGGCATCCGGGTCGATCGTCGGTCCGAGGGACACACGTCCCATCGGGGCGCTCCCCGGTCACAGTAGGCTTCGGCGCGAGAGCCGGAGCCCCTGAACCGATGGGGACACACCTGCCGAGGAGCGCCCCGCATGAGCCTGACCCTGAGGACCATCAGCCGTGAGCAGCATCTGGCATTCATCCAGAGCCAGCCCGCCGCGAGCCACTGCCAGGTCCCGGCGTGGGCTGATGTGAAGACCGAGTGGCGCTCGGAGAACCTGGGATGGTTCGACAAGTCCGGCGAACTCGTCGGCGCGGGGCTCGTGCTCTACCGCCAACTGCCCAAGATCAAGCGCTACCTGGCCTACCTGCCCGAGGGCCCGGTCATCAACTGGTACGCCCCGAACCTCGACGACTGGCTGCAGCCGATGCTCGCGCATCTCAAGCAGCAGGGTGCCTTCTCCGTGAAGATGGGCCCGCCGGTCGTCATCCGCCGCTGGGACTCGGCCGCCATCAAGTCCGGCATCCAGGACCCCGACGTGAAGCGTCTGAAGGACGTCGAGGCCACGCACATCGAGCCGCGTGCCTTCGAAGTCGCCGACCGGCTGCGGAAGATGGGCTGGCAGCAGGGTGAGGACGGCGGCGCCGGCTTCGGTGACGTCCAGCCCCGCTACGTCTTCCAGGTGCCGCTGGCCAACCGCTCGCTCGACGACGTCCTCAAGGGCTTCAACCAGCTGTGGCGCCGCAACATCAAGAAGGCCGAGAAGGCCGGTGTCGAGGTCGTCCAGGGCGGCTACGAGGACCTCGCCGAGTGGCAGCGTCTGTACGAGATCACGGCCGTCCGCGACCACTTCCGTCCGCGCCCGCTCTCGTACTTCCAGCGCATGTGGACCGTCCTCAACAACGAGGACCCCAACCGCATGCGGCTGTACTTCGCCCGCCACAACGGTGTGAACCTCTCCGCCGCGACCATGCTCGTCGTCGGCGGACACGTCTGGTACTCCTACGGAGCCTCCGACAACATCGGCCGCGAGGTCCGGCCCTCGAACGCGATGCAGTGGCGGATGCTGCGCGACGCCTACGCGATGGGCGCGACCGTCTACGACCTGCGCGGCATCTCGGACTCGCTCGACGAGACCGATCACCTCTTCGGCCTCATCCAGTTCAAGGTCGGCACGGGCGGTGAGGCGGTGGAGTACGTCGGCGAGTGGGACTTCCCGCTCAACAAGCTGCTGCACAAGGCGCTCGACATCTACATGTCGCGCCGCTGACGGCCCGGGCCCGACGCCCGTAACCTCGTACGTAGTCTCGTAGGTCTCGTACACACCTTTGATCCACCGCAGCCACCAGAAAGGTTCCGGGCCGGCCATGGCGCTCTCCCTCTACGTCGACACCGCTCGTTGGCGAGCGCACCAGAAGACCGTGATCGACCAGTTCCCGGGCCTGATTCCGGTCTGCAAGGGCAACGGCTACGGCTTCGGCCACGAGCGGCTGGCCGACGAGGCCTCGCGGTTCGGTTCGGACATGCTGGCCGTGGGCACCACGTACGAGGCCGCGAAGATCAAGGACTGGTTCGGCGGCGACCTGCTCGTCCTCACCCCGTTCCGGCGTGGCGAGGAGCCGGTGCCGCTGCCGGACCGTGTGATCCGCTCCGTGTCGTCCGTGGACGGCGTACACGCCCTCGTGGGCGCCCGTGTGGTCATCGAGTGCATGAGCTCGATGAAGCGCCACGGCATCCTCGAGGAGGACCTGGGACGGCTGCACGCCGCCATCGAGGACGTACGGCTGGAGGGCTTCGCCCTGCACCTGCCCCTGGACCGCACGGACGGCACCGACGCGGTCGAGGAGGTCATCGGCTGGATGGACCGGCTGCGGGCCGCCCGGCTGCCGCTGCACACCCTGTTCGTCAGCCACCTGCGGGCGCAGGAGCAGGCGCGGCTCCAGCAGCAGTTCCCGCAGACCCGGTTCCGCGCCCGGATCGGCACCCGGCTCTGGCTCGGCGACCACGAGGCCACCGAGTACCGGGGCTCCGTCCTGGACGTCACCCGCGTCGCCAAGGGGGACCGTTTCGGCTACCGCCAGCAGAAGGCCGCCTCCGACGGCTGGCTGGTGGTCGTCGCCGGCGGGACGTCGCACGGCGTGGGCCTGGAGGCCCCCAAGGCGATGCACGGCGTGATGCCGCGTGCCAAGGGCGTGGCCCGCGCCGGTCTGGCGACCGTGAACCGGAACCTTTCGCCGTTCGTCTGGGCAGGCAAGCAGCGCTGGTTCGCCGAGCCGCCGCACATGCAGGTGTCGATCCTCTTCGTGCCGGCCGACGCCCAGGAGCCGAAGGTCGGCGACGAGCTGGTGGCCCACCTGCGGCACACCACCACGCAGTTCGACCGCCTCGTCGAGCGCTAGGCCTCCAGCCTCGCCCCAGGAGCTCCTTCCGCCGGGACCCTGGAGACTCCCCACTCCACGCGCGGCCCCTCCACGGCCGGGGCCGCGTGCCGGGCGGGGTGGGCCGCCCTGCCCCGTACGAACACGTCCTCAGCACCGTCCAGGACACCTCCGGAGGGGTCGTCCGAGCCGTCCTGCCGCACCACGTCGCGCTCGGGCGCCAGAATGTCGCGGACGACCATGGCGCACAGGTACAGCGTGCCGAGCAGGTGCAGGACGATCGCGAAGTGGTAGCCGTCGGTCGGCAGCCCCTGCTTGTTGCCGCTGGTCGTGAAGGCCAGGTACGTCCAGATGCCCAGGAAGTACATGACCTCGCACGCCTGCCAGATCAGGAAGTCCCGCCAGCGCGGCCGTGCGAGGGCGGCGAGGGGGATGAGCCACAGCACGTACTGCGGCGAGTACACCTTGTTGGTCAGCACGAACGCGGCCACCATCAGGAACGCGAGCTGCACGAACCGGGGCCTGCGGGGTGCCGTCAGCGCCAGGAGAGCGAGTCCCGCGCCGACGAGCAGCATCAGCAGCATCGTGTACGTGTTCGCGCTGCCGGGCGTGATCTGCTCACCGGAGCGCTGGCTGATCAGCAGCCAGACCGAGCCGAAGTCGACGTTCCGTTCCTCGTTGAACGTGTAGAACTGCTTCCACCCCTCGGGCGCGAGCAGCATGACCGGCAGGTTCACCACGAGCCACGCACCGGCCGCGCCCATCAGCGCCGTACCGAACTCCCGCCAGCGCCCCGCGCGCCAGCACAGCAGGAGCACCGGCCAGAGGATCAGGAACGGATAGAACTTGGCGGCGATCGCGAGACCGAGCAGGGTGCCGAAGGCGAGCGGACGGCCGCGTGACCACATCAGTACGGCGACGGAGGTCAGCGCCACGGCCAGCAGGTCCCAGTTGATGGTGGCCGTGAGCGCGAACGCGGGGGCCAGCGCGACCAGGAGGGCGTCCCAGGGCCGACGGCGGTGCGTACGGGCCACGGAGACGGCCATGACGGCCGCGCAGAGCATCAGCATGCCCGCGTTGACCATCCAGTAGATCTGCTCGCGGTGCACCAGGTCGCCGCCACCGGGCGTGAGCCAGGACGCGACCTCCATGAACAGTCCGGTCAGGACCGGGTACTCCAGGAACTCTATGTCGCCGCTCAGCCGGTCGAAGTACGGCACCAGGCCCTCGGAGAACCCGCGTCCGACGAACAGGTGCGGGATGTCGGAGTAGCAGGCGTGGGTGTACTGCGACGTCGTGCCCCGGAACCAGGCCCACTCGTAGCAGGGGATCTTCTGCACCATGCCGAGCGCAAACATCCCGATGGCCACCAGCGCGATCACCCGCACCGGGGTGATCGCCCCGCCGCCGAGCAGCGCCCGGCGGCCGATGGGCCCGCCGATCAGTTCGCTGCCCGCCGCGGCGACCTCGTCGCGACGGGTGGGGCACACGATCGCGGGGTCCTGCGGCCGGTCCTGCTGTGGACCCGTCTTGTGGAGGCTCGGCATGGAGGACATCCTGCCGTACGGCCCTGAGAAACGGTGAGGGCCGCCGTACCCGGCGCCGTACATGTGTGTACGTGCCGGATACGACGGCCCTCAAGGCCTTGCCGGACGGAGTCCGGCGGGTGGCTCAGTCGCTGCCCAGCCAGCCGTTTCCGCCGCCCGGTCGCCCGGTGTTCCCTGTGTCCGTGGGTGTCGGTGATGTCGGTGTCGTCGGTGCCGTCGGTGTCCCGGTCTGGCCGCCGTCCTGCCCACCGTCCTGGCCACCGTTCTGACCGCCGTTGTCGTTGCACGGCCAGTCCCACACGTCACACGTCTTGCCCGAGCTCGGCGAGCCGCTGGGCGTCCGCGACGGCGTCTGAGAGGGGGTGACGGTCGCCGACGGCGTCTGCGACGGGGTGGCCGTCGGGGTCGGCGTCGGGCTGACGGCGCCACCACCGAAGACGGGCTCGGCGTCCAGGTCCTCCGGCTCGGGGAAGGACTCGACCTTCATGCCCTTCAGCGCGTCGGTCATGTAGTCGTTCCAGATCTGCGAGGGGAACGACGAACCGTGAATCTTGGGCTGGGCGCCGGTGCCGAACATCGACTCGAACTTGCGACCCTGCTTCGTCTCGTCGTCGTCGAAGCGGTACATGTCGATCGCGGTCGACAGGTTCGGCGTGTATCCCACGAACCAGGCGGAGTTGTTGCCGTCGGTGGTACCGGTCTTACCTGCCACGTCGCGGCCCGGGATGGCGGCCTTCCGGCCGGTGCCCTTCGGGTGCTCGACGACATCGCGGAGAACGTCGGTGACGTTGCTGGCGATGGCCGAGGAGAAGGCACGCTTGGGCTGCGGCTTGTACTTGTAGATGGGCTGGCCCTTCACCCTCACCTCCTTCACGGAGTACGGCTCGTTGCGCTCGCCGTTGTTCGCGAAGGTCGCGTACGCGCCGGCCATCCGGATCGCGCTCGGGTCGGAGATGCCGAGGGAGAACGACGGGACGTCGGCCTGGACCAGCGAGTTGTTGCGCAAGCCGGCCTTTACGGCCGTCTCACGGACCTGGTCGATGCCGACGTCCATACCGAGCTGTACATACGGCGAGTTGGCCGAACGGATCATCGCCTCGCGCAGGCTGATGGGGCCATAGTCGGCGTCGTCGTCGTTGACCTGCAGCCACTCCTTGCCGTTCTCGTCCTCCCAGATCGAGCCGTCGTATCGCTTGATCCGCAGCTTGTTCTTGCCGGAGTAGCGGCTCTTGTTCGGGTCGACGATCGTCCGGGTGGAGGCGTCCTGCTCCTCACCCTCCTTCGGGTCCCGTACGCCGTACTCCATGGCCGCGGCCAGCACGAACGGCTTGAACGTCGATCCGACCTGCGCACCGGTCTGGTCGGCGTTGTTGGTGAAGTGCTTGGTCGCGTCGGTGCCACCGTAGATGGCGACGATCGCACCGGTCTTCGGGTCGACCGAGGCACCGCCGAACTGGACGTGGGTGTCGGTCTTCGGCCGCTTCTTCGGATCGATGTGCTCGTCGTAGACCTTCTTGACGGAGTCCTCGAGCGCCTTGACCTTCTTCTTGTCGAAGGTCGTGAAGATCTCGTAGCCACCCTGAGCGAGTTGCTTCTCGTCCATCCCAGGATGGTTGTTGATGAAGTTGGCCTTGGCCGTGCTCACCAGGTAACCGATCTGGCCGGTCAGCTGGGCGTTCTTCTTCGGCGGCTGCACCTTCGGGAAGGTCGGGTACTTCGCCCGCTCCTGCGACGTGAGGTGGCCGTCCTTGACCATCTCGTCGAGGATCCACTGCCAGCGCTCCGTGGCCCGCTGCAAATTCGCCGCCGGTGTCGCCTTGGGGTCGATCTCGGTGGAGCCGGCGGGGTCGTAGTAGGTCGCGCCCTTGAGAAGCGAGGCGAGGAAGGCGCACTCGCTCGGGTTGAGGTCCTCGGCGTCCTTGCCGAAGTACGTCCGGGCCGCCGCCTGGATGCCGTAGGCGCCGCGCCCGTAGTACGCGGTGTTCAGGTAGCCCTGCATGATGTCGGGCTTCTCCATCTCGGCACCGACCTTGATGGAGATGAACAGCTCCTTGACCTTGCGGGACAGGGTCTGGCTCTGGTCGGCGAGCAGGCTGTTCTTCACGTACTGCTGGGTGATGGTCGAGCCACCCTGCGTCTGACCGCCCTTGGCCATGTTCCACACGGCACGGCCGATGCCCATCGGGTCGATGCCGGAGTCTTCGCGGAACGTCTTGTTCTCCGCCGACATCACCGCTTCCTGCATGGCCATGGGAATCTTGGCGATTCCGATGATCTGCCGGTTGACCTCACCACCGGTGGCGGCCATCTGGGTTCCGTCGGACCAGTAGTACACGTTGTTCTGCGCCTTGGCGGCCTCGTCCTCCTTGGGGATCGTCACCTGGGAGTACGCGACCGTCGCGGCGCCCATCAGGAGGCCGAGGAAGGCCAGGCAGAGCCCCGAGACGAGCTTCCAGGAAGGCACCCAGCGGCGCCAGCCGTACTTGTCGTGGCGCGGGTAGTCGATCAGCCGCTTCTTGCCCGGCGGGCGGCCACCCCCACGGCCGCGGCCCGGGCCGCCGCCCTGGCCGCCGCCCCCGCCACCACGCCGGCCACCACCGTGTCCGCCGTGTCCGCCCGCACCGCCGTCGGGCGCACGCCGACGGCTTCCGCGCTGGGCGGCACGGCGAGCCTCGGCCCGCCCGCCGTAGGGGCGCTCCTCTTCTCCGTACCCTGACGAAGGGGAGCCGGTGCTGACATCCCGTCCCTGAGCCGACCGGCGGCCCATGGGCTGCTGGGCAGCGCGCCGGGCCGCCGCACGGCCGCCACTCGGCGGCTGCGACTGCGGCATTTTGCGACGATGCTCGCTCATCGAACGACTACTCCTCGGGCAGGCGCGTACGCCTGGAAGCGGCAGTTGAGTTCCGGTCCCCCCGAAATGCGCACGGCCTGACCTCACCAAAGGCCCCTCCGTACCGCAGCCGATCACCCAGATCACTGACGCCCTGCGGCGTCGCTCGGTTCCAGGTGGTCTGCATGCCGCAAGACTACGCACGGCCAAAACCCACCTAGGGTCGAAGTTCACCCCAAATCAGGCAAGTCGCTCGCTGTGAATTGACGATGTGACGCCGGTCACTGTGGCCCCACTTGTCGCAGCAGTGCGGCCGTTCTATCGTCTGGATGTATCGAGTCGATACATCAGCACGGCATAAGGCACCCCGAAGCAGAGGAGGGCGACGGATGAGCAGACGCTCGGGAATCCTCGAATTCGCCGTCCTCGGCCTGCTCCGTGAAGCCCCGATGCACGGGTACGAGCTGCGGAAGCGGCTCAACACCTCGCTGGGCATCTTCCGGGCCTTCAGCTACGGGACCCTCTATCCCTGCCTCAAGACGCTGGTCGCCAGCGGCTGGTTGATCGAAGAGCCGGGCAGCGCCCCCGAGGACGCTCTCGCCGCTTCACTCGCAGGACGCCGAGCCAAGATCGTCTACCGGTTGACGGCCGAAGGTAAGGAGCACTTCGAAGAGCTCCTCTCCCACACCGGCCCGGACACCTGGGAGGACGAGCACTTCGCCGCCCGCTTCGCCTTCTTCGGCCAGACCGAGCGCGAGGTGCGGATGCGGGTGCTGGAAGGCCGCCGCAGCCGGCTGGAGGAGCGCCTGGAGAAGATGCGCGCCTCTCTGGCCCGCACGCGCGAACGCCTCGACGACTACACCCTTGAGCTGCAGCGTCACGGAATGGAGTCCGTGGAGCGCGAAGTGCGCTGGCTGAACGAGCTCATCGAGAGCGAGCGGGCGGGACGGGATCAGCGATCCGGCCCCGACGCCCCTGAGGGCGCCGCTCAGCAGGACAACGAATCTGGAGAAACGGGCGGCCTGCCCCGGCACGGGGGCAGTACCCGGCCGGATCCGTCCGACGACACCGCCAAGTGAATCCCTGCATCCCGCAGGGCTTCCACGATCACACAGGGAGCAACCGGAATGGGTTCGGTTCGCGTAGCCATCGTCGGCGTGGGCAACTGCGCCGCCTCGCTGGTGCAGGGCGTCGAGTACTACAAGGACGCCGACCCGGCGTCCAAGGTGCCCGGCCTGATGCACGTCCAGTTCGGCGACTACCACGTCGGTGACGTCGAGTTCGTCGCCGCCTTCGACGTCGACGCCAAGAAGGTCGGCCTCGACCTCTCGGACGCCATCGGCGCCAGCGAGAACAACACCATCAAGATCTGCGACGTCCCGAACACGGGCGTCACGGTCCAGCGCGGCCACACCCTGGACGGGCTCGGCAAGTACTACCGCATGACGATCGAGGAGTCCGCCGAGACCCCCGTCGACGTCGTGCAGGTCCTCAAGGACAAGCAGGTCGACGTGCTCGTCTGCTACCTGCCCGTGGGCTCCGAGGAGGCCGCGAAGTTCTACGCCCAGTGCGCCATCGACGCCAAGGTCGCCTTCGTCAACGCCCTCCCGGTCTTCATCGCCGGCACCAAGGAGTGGGCGGACAAGTTCACCGAGGCCGGTGTCCCGATCGTCGGTGACGACATCAAGTCCCAGGTCGGCGCCACCATCACGCACCGCGTGATGGCGAAGCTGTTCGAGGACCGCGGCGTCCGGCTTGAGCGCACCATGCAGCTCAACGTCGGCGGCAACATGGACTTCAAGAACATGCTCGAGCGCGACCGCCTCGAGTCGAAGAAGATCTCGAAGACCCAGGCCGTCACCTCGCAGATCCCCGACCGCGAGCTGGGCGAGAAGAACGTCCACATCGGTCCGTCGGACTACGTGGCGTGGCTGGACGACCGCAAGTGGGCGTACGTCCGCCTTGAGGGCCGCGCCTTCGGCGACGTTCCGCTGAACCTGGAGTACAAGCTCGAGGTCTGGGACTCCCCGAACTCGGCCGGTGTCATCATCGACGCGCTGCGCGCCGCGAAGATCGCCAAGGACCGCGGCATCGGTGGCCCGATCCTCTCCGCGTCCTCGTACTTCATGAAGTCCCCGCCGGTGCAGTACTTCGACGACGAGGCCTTCGCCAACGTCGAGAAGTTCATCAAGGGCGAGGTCGAGCGCTAAAGCGCTGATCCACTTCGTCGATCGAGGGTCCCCGGTCTTTCGCCCGGGGGCCCTCTTCGTATGTGAGTCTTGCTGCCATGCCCGTCGTACGTGATCTGCGCGTACTCCTGCGCCTGACGAACTTCCGCCGTCTCCTCACCGTCCGCCTGCTCTCCCAGTGCGCCGACGGCGTCTACCAGGTGGCGCTGGCCACGTACGTCGTCTTCTCGCCCGAGAAGGAGACCTCGGCCGCGGCCATCGCCTCCGCCATGGCCGTGCTGCTCCTTCCGTACTCCATGATCGGGCCCTTCGCCGGAGTACTGCTTGACCGCTGGCAGCGCCGCCAGGTCTTCCTCTACGGCAACCTGCTCCGGGCCCTCCTCGCCTGCGGTACCGCCGTCCTGATGCTGGCCTCCGTGCCCGACTGGCTCTTCTACGCCTCCGCCCTGTCGGTGACGGCTGTCAACCGCTTCGTCCTCGCCGGACTCTCGGCCGCGCTGCCCCGGGTCGTGGACGCCGAGCGGCTGGTCGTCGCCAACTCCCTGTCCCCGACCGCCGGCACCGTGGCCGCGACGGCGGGTGGCGGTCTGGCCTTCGGGATCCGGCTTCTCTCCGAGGACTCCGACGCGGCGGTCGTCCTGTTCGGCGCTCTCCTCTATCTCTGCTCGGCACTGGCCTCCCTGCGGATGCCCCGCGAGCTCCTGGGCCCCGACCTCGAGGTGGCGCAGCCCCGACTGGGCGCCGCCCTTGCCTCCACGGCACGCGGGCTCATGGCCGGACTGCGCCATCTGGCCGAACGGCGGCCTGCGGCTCGCGCGCTGGCAGCGGTGACGCTGATGCGCTTCTGCTACGGGGCGCTCACAGTGACGGTGCTGATGCTCTGCCGCTATGCCTTGAGTTCCACGGAGTCCGAGGGGCTCGCGCTGCTGGGGCTCGCCGTCGCCACCTCTGGGGCCGGGTTCTTCATTGCCGCCCTCGTGTCCCCCTGGGCGATCGGACGGCTCGGTCCGTTCGGCTGGATGACCGCCTGCGCGGCCTCGGCAGCCATTCTGGAGCCGGCACTAGGGCTGCCCTTCGCGCAGACACCTCTGCTGATCGCGGCCTTCCTCCTCGGGCTCGTCACCCAGGGCGCCAAGATCGCGACCGACACGGTCGTCCAGATGTACGTGGACGACACCTATCGCGGACGGGTCTTCGCCCTCTACGACACGCTCTTCAACGTCGCCTTCGTGGGCGCGGCCGCGGTCGCGGCGCTGATGCTGCCACCCGACGGCCGGTCCATCCCCGTCGTGGTCATGGTCGCCGTGATGTACGCCGCGATCGCCCTGATGCTGGGTCGCCGACGGCAAGAGGGGTGATGTTTCACGTGAAACATCACCCCTCCCTGACGCGGCCTCGTCGATGTTTCACGTGAAACATCGACCGCCCCGACTCAGCCCTGGGTCGCCCACCACTCCTTGAGCGCCGCGACGGCCGCCTCGTGTTCCATAGGCCCATTCTCCAGGCGCAGCTCCAGCAGGTACTTGTACGCCTGCCCAACAGCCGGCCCGGGACGGATGCCGAGGATCTCCTGGATCTGGTTGCCATCCAGGTCGGGCCGGATCGAGTCCAGCTCCTCCTGCTCCTGGAGCTGCGCGATCCGCTCTTCCAGGCCGTCGTAGGCGCGCGAGAGAGCTCCGGCCTTGCGCTTGTTCCGCGTCGTGCAGTCCGAGCGTGTCAGCTTGTGGAGCCGCGTGAGGAGAGGGCCCGCGTCACGGACATAGCGACGGACGGCGGAGTCGGTCCACTCACCGGTCCCGTATCCGTGGAAGCGCAGGTGCAGCTCCACCAGACGCGAGACGTCCTTGATCATGTCGTTCGAGTACTTCAGGGCCGTCATGCGCTTCTTGGTCATCTTCGCGCCGACCACCTCATGGTGGTGGAACGAGACACGGCCGTCCTTCTCGAAGCGGCGGGTGCGCGGCTTGCCGATGTCGTGCAGCAGCGCGGCAAGGCGCAGCACCAGGTCGGGCCCGTCCTCCTCCAGGTCGATCGCCTGGTCGAGGACGGTCAGGGAGTGCTCGTAGACGTCCTTGTGCCGGTGGTGCTCGTCGCTCTCCAGCCGAAGGGCCGGCAGCTCCGGCAGCACGTACGCGGCGAGGCCGGTGTCGACGAGCAGGCCCAGTCCCTTGCGAGGGTGGGCGGAGAGCAGCAGCTTGTTGAGCTCGTCACGGACCCGCTCCGCGGAGACGATCTCCAGACGTTCGGCCATCTCCGTCATCGCCGTGACGACCTCGGGGGCCACCTCGAAGTCGAGCTGGGCCGCGAAGCGGGCGGCGCGCATCATGCGCAGGGGGTCGTCCGAGAACGACTCCTCCGGCGTTCCGGGGGTGCGCAGCACCCGCGCGGCGAGGTCGTCCAGGCCGCCGTGCGGGTCGACGAACTCCTTCTCCGGCAGGGACACGGCCATGGCGTTGACAGTGAAGTCACGCCGGACGAGGTCCTCTTCGATGGAGTCGCCGTAGGAGACCTCGGGCTTGCGCGAGGTGCGGTCGTACGCCTCGGAGCGGTACGTGGTCACCTCGATCTGGTAACCGCTCTTCTGGCAGCCGACCGTGCCGAAGGCGATCCCGACCTCCCAGACCGCGTCGGCCCACGGGCGGACGATCTTGAGGACGTCCTCCGGTCGGGCATCGGTCGTGAAGTCGAGATCATTGCCGAGCCGTCCGAGCAACGCGTCCCGCACCGAGCCACCGACCAGCGCGAGGCTGAACCCTGCCTCCTGGAATCGGACGGCGAGGTCGTCGGCGACAGGGGATACGCGCAGTAGTTCACTGACCGCGCGGCGTTGCACGTGGCTCAGTGCAGTCGGGGTGTCTTCGTTGGCGTTCGGCACAACAGAAAAGGGTACGTGCCCCGGCCCAGGGCAGCGTCACCGTTTTCCCCCTGGAGCGACCCCCCTGTCCCCATCGGCTGGAGCAGTCCCCGGCACTTGCCCCCGGCGTGCCTCGTTACCATGCGTGGACACAGCAACGGGGAACCACCGACACCACTGATACGACGAGGACGGGCGAACGCGTGGCCGAGGCGGCAGACATCCAGGGGACCCTTCCCTCACCTGCCCGCCGGTGGCTGCGGCGGACGGCGTCTCTCGTTGCCGGAGCGCCGCTGATTGCGGGGCTCCTCCAGGGCGCCGTGGCTCCGTCGGCCATCGCCGCCGAAGACGCGACCGGCTCACGCACCGTCGATGTGTCTCTCGACACGCTCGCACCGAGCGCGCCGGTGGAGGGTGACACGGTCACGCTCTCCGGAACAGTGACCAACGAGAGCAAGCAGACCGTGACCGATGCCACGGTGGACGTCAGGGTCGGCCCTCGGATGACGAGCCGGAGTGAGATCGAGCAGGTCTCGGGCCGGACCGGCTACCGGCCTGGGAGCGACCCCGCTCCCCTCGGTGGCGGCTACACGGTCAAGATCCCCCGGCTTGCGGCGGGGATCAGCCAGGAGTTCAAGCTCGCCGTCCCCGTCGACAAGCTGGGCCTCGACGACGAGGGCGTCTACCAGGTGGGTGTTTCCCTCTCCGGTCAGACCTCCTCACAGGCCGGGCAGCACGTGCTCGGGATCGAGCGGACCTTCCTGCCCTACCAGCCCGAGGCGACGGAGAAGAAGACCCAGCTCACCTATCTCTGGCCGCTGATGTCTTCGGCCCATGTGTCGGCCGAGACCGGGACCGACGACCAGCAGACGCCGGTCTTCGAGAACGACGATCTGGCGGCCGAGCTCGCGCCCGGCGGGCGCCTGGACCACATGGTCACGCTGGGCAAGGAGCTTCCCGTCACCTGGGTGATCGACCCGGACCTGCTGGCCACGGTCGATGCCATGACACGGAGCTACCAGGTCAAGCAGGGCACAGGCACGGTCCCCGGGAGGCGTCAGGCCGTCGCCAAGCAGTGGCTGGACGCGCTGCAGAGGGCCGTCGTGGGACGCAAGGTCGTCGCGCTGCCGTTCGCCGATCCGGACATCGCCTCGCTCGCCCACCGCGGCAAGGACGTCCCCGGCTCGCTGAGTCACCTCCAGCCGGCGACGGAGCTGGCCGGGTCGACCGTGGAGACCATCCTCCATGTGAAGCCGTCCACCGACTTCTCCTGGCCCGTGGACGGGGCCGTCGACCCCTCGATCATGGATGTCGCGACCTCGGCCGGTGCCCACAAGGTGATCGCCCGCAGCGACAGCTTCCAGGACGACCTCCCGTACACCCCGACGGCGGCTCGCCCGATCGGCGGCGGGACCACCGCCGTCGTCAGTGACGCCTACCTCTCGACGGCCTTCGAGGGCGACATGCTGCCCGCGGGGAACTCCACCCTCGCCGTCCAGGAGTTCCTGGCCCACTCGCTCGCGGTCACCCTGGAACAGCCCGACCAGCAGCGCAGCGTCGTGGTCGCCCCCCAGCGGATGCCGACGACGTCGCAGGCGCAGACCATGGCGACGGCGCTGCGCGGACTGTCGAGCCGACGCTGGACGGAGCCCCTCGATCTGATCGCGGCCGCCTCGGTGAAGCCCGACCCGGACGCCAGCACCACAGTGCCGAGCGCTTCCCGCTATCCGCAGCAGCTGCGCAAGCAGGAACTTCCGGTCGAGGCCTTCCGCGACATGAAGGACACCCGTGCGGATCTGGACGACTTCAAGGTCATCCTCACCCAGCCCGACCGTGTGGTGACGCCCTTCGGCAACGCGATCAGCCGGGAGATGTCCACGTCCTGGCGCGGCCAGGCTCCTGCGGCCTCTCTGTACCGGATCACCGTGCATGAGTACCTCAAGAACCTCACCCGCGAGGTACAGCTGGTCGAGAAGTCGGACCTCACGCTCTCCGGCCGTAGCGCCACCATCCCGGTGACCGTCCAGAACAAGCTGCTCCAGGGCGTGGACGACCTCGTCCTCAGGCTGACGTCCGAGAACAAGACCCGACTGAAGCTCAACGACGGTGCCCCGGTCGCCGAACTCCCGGTCAAGATCGGCGCCGGACACAGCCAGTCCGTGAAGTTCGAGGCCTCGGCCAACGCCAACGGTCCGGTGCCGATGACGGCCCAGCTGTTCACCAAGGACGGCACGCCGTACGGACAGCCGATGCACTTCACCGTGAAGGTCTCCGAGATCACCCCGACCGTGATGCTCGTCATCGCCGGCGGCGTGCTGCTCCTGGTCCTTGCCGGAGCGCGGATGTACACCCAGCGCAAGCGCGCGGCCGGCCGGAACGCCGAAGCGGATGCTCTGGAGGACGCCGAAGCGGAGGCCCCGGAGGAGGCCGATCCCGAGCAGCCGAGTGACCCGACACCGGACACCGCCCACGAAAGCGGCGACCCGTCCGGCCCGGGTGAGAAAGTGGACCGTTGAGCGATGTCGTGGCCGGTCGGCCGGGGACGATGAGGTGGGGTAACCATGAACGCGCCGTACGACGGTGACCGCGGGCACGGCCTGGGCGGCACCGAGCCGTCCGGTGGAACGCCCGCGGCGGTCCCGGAGCCCGGCCAGGCGCCGGTTCCGCCACCGCAGCAGCCCGCCTCGGACCCGTACGCCCAGGACCCCTACGTTCAGGACGCCTACATCCACGACCCCTACCAGGCGCGTGACCTGTCCGCGCAGGACCCGGTGAGCGAGGCGCTCTACGATCGCGCCGCCCACCCCCCGCCCCCGCCGGGCACCTACCAGGAACCGCAGCCGCTCTACCAGCAGCCTGCGGCGCCTCCGCACGCCCCTGACCCCCGGGTGTGGGCACAGACTCCTGCCCCGGAGCCGGACGGCCCGTCGCGGCATCTGCCGTACGGCGACGACCCCCGCACGGTGCAGTTCACCGGCGTGGACGACCTCGTGACCCGGGCGAGCGACGACAAGCCCGAACCGGACGCCTTCGCCCACCTCTACCGGGACCAGCAGACGCCGGGTCAGGTGCCTCCGCCCGCTCCGGAGCCGAATCCGATGCCCGCTCCCGCCCCGAAGAAGTCCGGCCGCGCCTCCGGGCTGCTGAAGTCCAGCGCGGTGATGGCGGCCGGCACGCTGGTCTCCCGCCTCACCGGCTTCGTCCGCAGCCTGGTCATCACGGGTGCGCTCGGCGCCGCCCTGCTCGGTGACACCTTCACCGTCGCGTACACGCTGCCGACGATGATCTACATCCTCACCGTCGGCGGCGGCCTCAACTCGGTCTTCGTGCCGCAGCTCGTCCGCTCGATGAAGAACGACGAGGACGGCGGCGAGGCCTACGCCAACCGGCTGCTGACCCTCGTCATGGTGGCGCTCGGCCTGATCGTGATCGCCGCCGTCTTCGCGGCCCCGCTGCTGATCCGGGCCATGTCGAACACCATCGCCGACGACGCCGCGGCCAACAGCGTCGCCGTGACCTTCGCCCGCTACTGCCTGCCCACGATCTTCTTCATGGGCGTGCATGTGGTGATGGGTCAGATCCTCAACGCCCGTGGCAAGTTTGGCGCGATGATGTGGACCCCGGTCCTCAACAACATCGTCATGATCGTCACGTTCGGCCTGTTCATCTGGGTCTACGGCACCTCCGCCGAATCCCAGATGGGTGTGCAGACGATCCCGGACGACGGCATCCGCCTCCTCGGCATCGGCACCCTGCTCGGCCTGGTCGTCCAGGCGCTGGCGATGATCCCCTACCTCCGTGAGGCGGGCTTCCGCTTCCGTCCCCGCTTCGACTGGAAGGGCCACGGCCTCGGCAAGACGGTCAAACTCGCCAAGTGGACCGTGCTGTTCGTCCTGGCCAACCAGGCGGGTGTCCTGGTCGTCACCCAGCTCGCCACCGCGGCCGGTGAGGAGTCCGGCAGGAACGGTGCGGGCTTCCTCGCGTACTCCAACGCCCAGCTGATCTGGGGCATGCCGCAGGCCATCATCACCGTCTCGGTCATGGCCGCCCTGCTGCCCCGCATCTCCCGCGCCGCACACGACAACGACCCCGGCGCCGTCCGCGACGACATCTCGCAGGGCCTGCGGAACTCGGCCGTCGCGATCGTCCCCGTCGCCTTCGCCTTCCTGGCGCTCGGCGTGCCGATGTGCACGCTGCTCTACGCCTCCAGCGGCGTCCAGGCCGCCCAGGGCATGGGCTTCATCCTGATGGCCTTCGGCCTCGGTCTCATCCCGTACTCGGTCCAGTACGTCGTCCTGCGCGGGTTCTACGCCTACGAGGACACCCGCACGCCGTTCTACAACACGGTCATCGTCGCCGCTGTCAACGCGGCAGCCTCGGCGGCCTGTTACTTCGTGCTCCCGGCGCAGTGGGCCGTGGTCGGCATGGCCGCCTCCTACGGTCTGGCCTACGCGGTCGGCGTGGGCGTCGCCTGGCGCCGCCTGCGCAACCGCCTCGGCGGCGACCTGGACGGCGCCCACATCATGCGGACCTACGCTCGTCTCTGCCTCGCCTCGCTGCCCGCCGCGGTCGTCGCAGGCGCCGTCGGATTCGGTCTGTTGAAGCTCCTCGGCGAAGGCGCCCTCGGCTCGCTCGTGGCCCTGCTCGTCGGTGGCGCCGTCCTGCTCGGTGTCTTCTTCGTGGCCGCCAAGCGCATGCGGATCGCGGAGCTGAACTCCATGGTCGGTATGGTCCGTGGGCGCCTCGGACGGTAGGAAACCGTCCCCGCACAACCATCGTCGGCTGCCGCGTGTCGTGCATAGCGGCCGACTGTGGGCACAATTGGCATGGCTGTTGGATGTGGCGCAACGGATGGGGAGGCAGGAACGACGGTGGCGGAACGTAGCACGGCTGCCGTCGACGTGGCCGACAACAGCGGTGATGACCCGCTGGCCGCCAAGGCGGACACGGCCGCGACCGACGGGGTGGCGGAAGCGCAGGACACGGTGGAGCAGTCCGCCGAGGTCGCAGAGGACAACGCCGGTAAGCGGCAGAACGGCGAGCAGCCCTCCATCGAGACTCCCGAGCTCCACAGCGGCCACAAACTGGCCAGGCGCTACCGCCTGGAGGAGTGCGTCACTCGTCTGGACGGTTTCAGCAGTTGGCGTGCCGTCGACGAGAAGCTGCGGCGTGCCGTCGGCGTCCACCTGCTGCCGGCCGACCACCCCAGGGCCCGTTCGGTCCTCGCGGCGGCCCGCTCTGCGGCGCTGCTCGGAGACCCCCGGTTCGTCCAGGTCCTCGACGCCGTCGAGGAGAACGACCTCGTGTACGTGGTGCACGAGTGGCTGCCCGACTCCACCGAACTGACGGCGCTGCTCGCCGCCGGTCCTCTGGAGCCGCACGACGCCTACCAGCTCGTCAGCCAGGTCTCCCAGGCCATGGCCGCCGCACACCGCGAGGGCCTGGCCCATCTCCGTCTCACCCCCAGCGCCGTCCTGCGCAGCTCCACGGGTCAGTACCGCATTCGCGGTCTGGCCGTGAACGCGGCGCTGCGGGGCATCAGCGCCGAGCGCCCTCAGCGCACGGACACCGAGGCGATCGGCGCCCTGCTCTACGCGGCGCTGACCCAGCGCTGGCCGTACGACAGCGACGCCCACGGCCTCTCAGGACTCCCCAAGGGTGTCGGGCTGCTCGCTCCCGATCAGGTGCGGGCCGGGGTCCACCGCGGCCTCTCCGAGATCGCGATGCGGGCCCTGGCGAACGACGGCGCGACCGCCTCGCGCCAGGAGCCGCCCTGCACCACCCCGGACGAGCTCGCCAAGGCCGTGTCGGCGATGCCCCGCATCCGCCCGCCGGAGCCCGAGTTCCCCGCCCCGCCCGACTACCAGCGCACGACCTACCAGCAGGGCACCTACGGCCGTCCGCAGCCCCGCCCGGGCGTCGTCACGGCCCAGCCCGTCATGGCTCCTCCGGCCCCGCTGGAGAGCCGCACCGGCAGGGCCCTGAAGTGGGCCGTGTCCGCGCTCCTCATCGCCGCCCTGGGCCTGGGCAGCTGGCAGATCGCGGACCGGCTGCTCGACAAGAACAAGAACAGCCAGGAGACCCCGCAGACCACGCAGCCGCAGGACAGCGAGGACGAGAAGCAGCCCGAGATCGGCAAGCCGGTCACGATCGCCGGGGCGAGCGACTTCGACCCGCAGGGCGACGGCGCCGAGACCCCGTCGGAGATAGGGAATGCCTTCGACGGCAACCCCTCCACCTCCTGGCAGACGTCCATCTACTACGGGCACTCGAACTTCGGCCGGCTGAAGGAAGGCGTGGGACTCGTCCTGGACCTCGGCACGGTCCAGAAGGTTTCCAAGGTGGAGGTCACCTTCCAGGGCAACACCTCGGTGCAGCTGCGGACAGCACCCGAGACCGCCTCGTCCCAGCCCACGTCGGCCGACGCCTTCGCCACCGTGGCCAAGGGCGCCGGTGCGCAGGTCGCCCTCACAGCCGACAAGCCCGTGAAGACGCGCTACGTTCTGGTCTGGCTGACCGACCTGCCCAGCAGCGGCCAGGGCTACCGCGGCAAGATCACGGACATCAAGATCACCAGCTGACGGCATCAGGGGAGGGGGTTCACCGTTGGACGAAGCCATAGACAGCGGCATCAACGACCAGGATCTCCTGGCACGCCATGTCGCCGGCGATCCCGACGCCTTCGGTGAGCTCGTGCGGCGCCACCGCGATCGGCTGTGGGCGGTGGCCCTGCGGACCCTGGGGGACCGCGAGGAGGCCGCTGACGCCCTCCAGGACGCCCTTGTGTCCGCCTTCCGGGCCGCGCATACCTTCCGCGGTCAGTCGGCCGTCACAACCTGGCTGCACCGCATCACGGTGAACGCCTGTCTCGACCGGGCCCGCAAGGCGGCCTCCCGCAAGACCTCTCCCATGGACGACACCGCGCGTTTTGAGCAGCTCCTCGAACCCGCCGAGTCGGCCGAGGCCCCTGCCGAGCGCCAGGACCTTCACCGAGAGCTGCTGGCCGCCCTCGCGACCCTCCCCGCGGACCAACGGGCCGCCCTGGTCCTCGTGGACATGCAGGGCTACCCGGTGGCGGAGGCCGCCCGCATCCTCGATGTCCCCACCGGGACGGTGAAGAGCCGCTGTTCACGCGGACGGGCCAGGCTTCTCCCCATGCTCAGCCATCTGCGCACCGACACCGTGGGTAACGAGGCCCCGGACCGGGGAAGGAACCGGACGCCGGGGACATCCGTCCCACCGGTGTCGGGGCCATCGGATACCGGACCGAATGGGCCGGCTGCTGTGAAGGGCGGAGGTGGGCGCGCGTGACTTCCACGACAGGCAGGGCCGACACAGCACAACACCCGGACGTCTCGGAGATCTCCGACCTGACGGAAGGACTCCTCTCCCCGTCCCGTACGGCAGCCGTTCGCCGGCACATCGAAGGCTGCTCCCTCTGCGCGGATGTCCGGGCCTCCCTGGCCGAGATCCGTGGACTGCTCGGCACCCTCCCCGGGCCGCCCCGCATGCCCGCCGCCATCGCCGGCCGTATCGACGCCGCCTTGGCGGCCGAGGCACTGCTCAGCGCCACCACCCCCGACATCGGCCCCGATGTTTCACGTGAAACAGCGAGCGCCCCCTCCGACGCCCGCCCCTCCACCGAGCCCGCGCCGGCCACGGGTCGGCCTGCCGGCCACCCTCGTGCCACCAACGGGCCTGGTCGCCCTCGGCCTCGGCGTCGCCGGATCGCGGCGCTCGGAGCGGCCTTCGGGGCGGCAGCGCTCGGCCTGAGCCTCTTCCTCACCCAGGGCGGCATCCAGACGCTCACCGGGGACGAATCGGCCGACAAGACCAACACGGCCGCGAGCGATGCCTCCACCGACCGCTTCGACGGCCGTCCGGTGGAAGCCCAGGTCCAGGAACTACTCCGTCCGGACACTCTCAAGGCCCCTGGGGAGACCCAGCCGGAGTCGCTCTCCGCCGAGGGCGGGGACGCCCCGACCCAACGCAACACCGTCGAGTCCCTGCCGGAGTGCGTCAAGGCGGGCACCGGTCGCCCCGACGCGGTGATCGCTTTCCAACGGGGTGACTACGAAGGAACGCCGGCCTATCTCCTCCTGCTGCCGAAGGGGACCGAGGGCACTCACGTACAGGCCTACGTCCTCGATGCCTCCTGCGCCGAGAACGCCGGACAGGGCAAGGCAGAGGTTCTGCTGACACACGTCTACCCTCGCTCCTGACTCCTCGCCGTGCCGTGCGGCGCTCTCGGGAATGCTGGCCCCGTAGGATCCGTTGGGTGGGGTGAGAGTCACCAACCTGGCCGCCCCGTAGGCAGTAGGCAGTCTGCAGAGACGAGGAAGAAACCCGTGAGCGACGTCCGTAACGTGATCATCATCGGCTCCGGGCCCGCGGGTTACACCGCTGCGCTCTACACGGCGCGTGCGTCGCTGAAGCCTCTGGTCTTCGAGGGTGCCGTCACCGCCGGTGGCGCTCTGATGAACACGACCGACGTGGAGAACTTCCCCGGCTTCCGTGACGGCATCATGGGCCCGGACCTGATGGACAACATGCGGGCCCAGGCCGAGCGGTTCGGCGCCGAGCTGGTGCCGGACGACATCGTCGCCGTGGACCTGACCGGCGAGATCAAGACCGTCACGGACACCGCCGGCACCGTGCACCGCGCGAAGGCCGTCATCGTCACGACGGGCTCGCAGCACCGCAAGCTCGGCCTCCCCAAGGAGGACGTGCTCTCCGGGCGTGGCGTCTCGTGGTGCGCGACCTGCGACGGGTTCTTCTTCAAGGACCAGGACATCGCCGTCGTCGGCGGCGGCGACACCGCGATGGAGGAAGCAACCTTTCTGTCGCGCTTCGCCAAGTCCGTCACGATCATCCATCGCCGGGACTCCCTGCGCGCCTCCAAGGCGATGCAGGAGCGCGCGTTCGCCGACCCGAAGATCAAGTTCGCCTGGGACAGCGAGGTGGCCGAGATCCACGGCGACCAGAAGCTCTCCGGTCTGACCCTGCGCAACACCAAGACGGGCGAGACCAGCGAGCTGTCGGCGACCGGCCTCTTCATCGCCGTGGGCCACGACCCCCGCACCGAGCTCTTCAAGGGCCAGCTGGAGCTGGACGGCGAGGGCTACCTCAAGGTCGACGCCCCCTCGACGCGGACGAACGTCCCCGGTGTCTTCGGAGCCGGTGACGTCGTCGACCACACCTACCGCCAGGCGATCACCGCTGCCGGCACCGGCTGCTCCGCCGCGCTCGACGCCGAGCGCTTCCTCGCAGCCCTCGCCGACAGCGAGAAGCTCGCCGAGACCCCTGCGGTCTGACTCCACCACTCACACCCCGCATAGTTAAGGGAGGTTGCCGTGGCCGGCACCCTGAAGAACGTGACCGACGCCGACTTCGACGAGGTCGTCCTCAAGAGCGACAAGCCCGTCCTGGTGGACTTCTGGGCCGCTTGGTGCGGTCCGTGCCGTCAGATCGCTCCGTCGCTGGAGGCCATCGCGGCCGAGCACGGTGAGATCGAGGTCGTGAAGCTCAACATCGACGAGAACCCGGGTACGGCCGCCAAGTACGGCGTCATGTCCATCCCGACGCTCAACGTCTACCAGGGCGGCGAAGTCGTGAAGACGATCGTCGGTGCGAAGCCGAAGGCCGCGATCCTCCGCGACCTCGAGGGCTTCGTCGAGGCCACTGCCTGACATCCCTGTTTCACGTGAAACACGAACGGCCCGCCTCCCTCCGGAGGCGGGCCGTTCGTCGTCCCAGCGGACGGAACTAGAGAGGCCGCAACGCAGGCTCCTTCTGGACGGCGCCCAGGAGCCGGTCCAGCGCCAGTTCCACGTCTTCCTTCCACGACAGCGTCGTCCGGAGTTCCAGCCGTAGCCGTGGATGGGTGAAGTGCGGTCGCACGGTCTTGAACCCCACCGCCGTGAGATGGTCGGCCGGCAGAACACAGGCCGGCTCCTTCCACCGGGCGTCCCCGAAAGCCTCGATGGCTCTGAATCCGCGCCGCAGGAGATCCTTGGCGACGGTCTGCACCATGACCCGGCCGAGACCCTGCCCCTGATAGCCCGGCATGATCCAGGCCGTCATCAACTGGACCGCGTCCGCAGAGACCGGGCTCGTGGGAAAGGCCATGGAGCGCGGCACGTACGCAGGCGGCGCGTAGAGAACGAAGCCGACGGGCACGTCGTCGACATAGACCACGCGGCCGCAGGATCCCCACTCCAGCAGCACCGCCGAGATCCAGGCTTCCTTCTCCAGCTCCGGCCGGCCCGCCTTCACCGCGGCTTCCCCGCTCACCGGGTCGAGCTCCCAGAACACGCAGGAGCGACATCGCTTGGGGAGGTCCGGAAGGTTGTCCAGAGTGAGCGGTACGAGCCGACGCCCCACGGCTGTTCCCTCGCTTCCCACGGCCATCACAGCACGGATACGACCCTCCCAGAATCGTATCGATGGGGCGATCAGGGCGATACCGCTCGCAGGCAAAGGGGCGGGCCGTGTTCCGGCTCTCACCGGATCACAGCCCGCCCCTGACGTTGCGGAGATGTCGACGGAGGGTCAGCTTTCGGCGTCGTCCTCGCTCGGCTCGGAGTTCCCCTGGTCCAGGACGCGTCCCTCACCGGGCGCCAGGGTCGAGAGGATCCGGTCCAGATCCTCTATCGAGGCGAACTCGACGACGATCTTGCCCTTCTTCTGGCCCAGGTCGACCTTCACCCGGGTCTCGAAACGGTCCGAGAGGCGCGAAGCCAGGTCCGTGAGCGCCGGCGAGACGCGGGCGCCGGCCCGGGGGCCCTTGGGCTTGGTCGTGGCGGAGGGCTCGGAAGCCATCAGCGTCACGATCTCCTCGACCGCACGCACCGAGAGCCCCTCGGCGACGATCCGGTACGCCAGCTTGTCCTGCGCCTCCGGGTCTTCGACGGAGAGCAGGGCGCGCGCATGACCGGCGGAGAGCACACCTGCGGCGACACGACGCTGGACCGGCGGCGACAGACGCAGCAGACGCAGCGTGTTGGAGACCTGCGGACGCGACCGTCCGATCCGGTCGGCCAGCTGGTCGTGGGTGCAGTTGAAGTCCTTCAGAAGCTGGTCGTAGGCGGCGGCCTCCTCCAGCGGGTTCAGCTGCGCCCGGTGGAGGTTCTCCAGGAGCGCATCCAGGAGAAGCTTCTCGTCGTCGGTGGCCCGGACGATCGCGGGGATCCGCTCAAGACCGGCCTCACGGCAAGCCCTCCAGCGGCGCTCACCCATGATCAGTTCGTAACGCTCGGCGCCCAGCTGTCGTACGACGACGGGCTGCAGCAGACCGACCTCCTTGATGGAGGTGACCAGCTCCGCCAAGGCGTCCTCGTCGAACACCTCACGCGGCTGCCGCGGGTTGGGCGTGATGAAGTCCAGCGGCAGCTCGGCGAAGTGCGCGCCGGCGGAGGACTCCGCCTCCACCACCTCTTCGGCCTCGACCACCGGCACCGCGGAGTCCGGAGACTGCGGGCTCTGCGGAAGGGTCGCCAGCTTCGCCGCAGCCACCCCCCGGTCCGAGGACAGCGCCGGAATGGCACCGGGCGATGCGGACCCCGACCCCACACCGACAGGGGGTGCCTGCCGCTCCTGGGGAGCAGCGGGGATCAGCGCACCGAGCCCACGCCCCAACCCTCTACGTCGCTCGCTCACTGGATCCCCTCCGACATGCTGTGCTGGCTGTTCTGGTGGCCCATGGGGGCGTGCTGCGGGTCGTAGTGGATGCCGACGCCCCGCAGTGCGATCTCGCGGGCCGCCTCCAGGTACGAGAGCGAACCGCTGGAACCCGGGTCGTACGTGAGGACCGTCTGCCCGTAGCTCGGCGCTTCCGAGATACGCACGGACCTCGGGATGCTGGTCCGCAGCACCTCCTCGCCGAAGTGGCTGCGCACCTCGTCGGCGACCTGCGAGGCGAGCCTCGTCCGGCCGTCGTACATGGTGAGCAGGATTGTCGAGACGTGCAGCGTGGGGTTGAGGTGGCCGCGCACCAGGTCGACGTTCCGCAGGAGCTGTCCCAGGCCCTCCAGTGCGTAGTACTCGCACTGGATGGGGATCAGCACCTCGGCTCCTGCCACCAGGGCGTTGACGGTGAGCAGGCCCAGCGAGGGCGGGCAGTCGATCAGGATGTAGTCCAGCGGCTGCTCATACGCCTGGATCGCTCGCTGAAGCCGGCTCTCGCGGGCCACCAGCGACACCAGCTCGATCTCCGCACCGGCAAGATCGATGGTGGCCGGGGCGCAGAAGAGACCTTCTACATCCCGGACCGGCTGGACCACGTCGGAGAGCGGCTTGCTCTCCACGAGGACGTCATAGATCGAAGGAACGTCGGCGTGGTGGTCGATACCCAGGGCCGTTGAGGCGTTGCCCTGCGGGTCGAGGTCGATGACCAGGACGCGGGCACCGTGCAGCGCCAGGGAAGCAGCAAGGTTGACCGTCGTGGTCGTCTTGCCCACTCCGCCCTTCTGATTCGCCACCACCATCACGCGTGTCTGGGCAGGCCGGGGGAGACCCTCGCCGGCACGCCCCAGCGCCTCTACTGCCAGCTGGGCAGCACGACCAATGGGGGTGTCGTCCATCGGGGGCGGTGTTTCACGTGAAACATCCTCCCCCACCGATTCGGCTCGGGGACCGGGGACCGGATCGGTCATCGGTCCCGCGATGTTGGCGTCGGACCGCAAGGATTCACTCTCCTCGGCTTCAGGCTCGCGATGAACAGAGCCTGCCATGCTTTCGGGGTCGTGAACCAGCGAGGCCCGTGGTTCTGTGGATGAATCCACCTCTGTGGACAATCCTGTCCCCCTCGCGAAGGGTTTCGCGAGGGGTTTGCGGTCCCGGGGAGAGGCAGCCGCGCGGCCGCGGCTGATGATCCCCTGCAGCAGTGAGCGACGTTTCACGTGAAACACGATGCACTCGCCGCCGACGTAGGACCGCTCGACACTCCGAAATACGTACGTATGGCAGCTTGTACGGATCATTTGCGCGGCGTTGACGGCTCCTATGCGCCGCGTTGACGACTCAGCGGCGGCGACGGGTCCTGCTCGGGCGGGCCGCCTTGGCCCGCTTGGCGGCGAACCTCACACCGCCCGGGCTCTCCCCGACCTCCACCCGCACGACGGTCGACAACGGGTCCACAACCCCCTCGCCGACCTGGAGCACGGAGGTGCCCACCACACCGAGCTTGGCGAGCGCGGCGCGGGCACCGTCGATCTCCTCCTCGGCCGTGTCGCCCTTGAGCGCCAGCATCTCCCCGTACGGCCGCAGCAGCGGAACGCCCCAGCCGGCCAGCCGGTCCAGCGGCGCCACGGCACGCGCCGTCACCACATGCACCGGAGGGAGCGTGCCGAGCATCTCCTCGGCACGGCCCCGGACCACGGTCACATGGTCCAGGCCCAGCAGCTCCACGACCTCCTGGAGGAAGTTCGTACGGCGAAGCAGCGGCTCAAGGAGCGTGATCTTCAGGTCCGGGCGCACCAGGGCGAGGGGGATACCCGGCAGTCCCGCCCCCGAGCCGACATCGCACACGGTGACGCCCTCGGGCACCACCTCCGAGAGCACCGCGCAGTTCAGCAGGTGCCGCTCCCACAGACGGGGAACCTCACGCGGGCCGATCAGGCCACGCTTGACGCCGGCGTCCGCGAGGAGCTCCGCGTACCGGACGGCCTCCGGAAAGCACTCGCCGAATACCGTCCGCGCCTGTTCGGGCGCAGGGGGGAGCTCCGCTGCCTCCGTCACGGGAACCGTCCTTCCGCACCGCACCCGTAGGTGCGCGCGCACTGTGGTGGCTGACTATCAGGCTGACAAGATCGGCCCCGCCTGCGAGCAGACGGGGCCGACACTGCGAGAGGGGTCAGGCAGGGAGTACGACGACGAAGCGCTGCGGCTCCTCGCCCTCGGACTCGCTGCGCAGACCGGCGGCGGCAACCGCGTCGTGCACGACCTTGCGCTCGAACGGCGTCATCGGGTCCAGCTTGACCGGAGCACCGGTCGACTTCACCTCGGACGCGGCCTTGGCGCCGATCTCGGCGAGCTCGGTGCGCTTCTGGGCGCGGAACCCGGCGATGTCCAGCATCAGGCGGCTGCGGTCACCGGTCTCCCGGTGCACGGCCAGCCGGGTCAGCTCCTGGAGCGCCTCCAGCACCTCGCCGTCACGGCCGACGAGCTTCTGCAGTTCACGGCTGCTCGAGTCACTGATGATCGAGACCGCGGCCCGGTCCGCCTCGACGTCCATGTCGATGTCGCCGTCCAGGTCGGCGATGTCGAGCAGACCTTCGAGGTAGTCGGCCGCGATCTCACCCTCCTGCTCCAGGCGGGTCAGGGTGTCGCCACCCTCAGCGGCGGCGGAGGTGGTGCCTTCCGTCACGGATGGACTCCTTCTACTTCTTGGAGGACGGGTGCTTCGGGCGCTGCTGGCCCTTGCGCTGACCGGACTTGGCCTGACGGGAGCCCCCGGAGTTGGCCCGGCTCGGGCGGCCGGGCTTGTCGCCCTGCTCCGAGTCCTTGGCCGCGCCCTTGGCCTCACCCTGCGGCTTCTTCTCCAGCGAGGGGGTGGACTTCACATCCGACGGCTCCGACTCGTCGGTGTCCTCGGCACCCTTCGCCGTGGAGTGCTGGGCCGCGGCCTGCCGCTTCGCCTTGGTCTGGCGCTTGGGCTGCTGACGCCTGGCCGCGGCACCGCCCTCCACCTCGGCGGCGACGGTGTCGCTCTTGGCCACGGTGCCGTCGGCCTGGGCGGCGAAGCCGGCCTTGGCCAGACCGGAGAAGAAGCGGCGCTCGTTCTCGTTGCGGTCCGCGCCCTTGGCGACGATGGCCTTGACGACGTTCTTCCGGCGACGACCACGAACCTCACCGTGCGACGCGACGCTCTTCAGCAGGCGCTGGAGGTACGCGTCCTGGGCCTTGCTGCCCGGGGTGGGGTTCTGGTTGATCACGTACATCTGCTGGCCCATGGTCCACACGTTGGTGGTCAGCCAGTAGACGAGGACACCGACGGGGAAGTTGATACCCATGACGGCGAAGATCACCGGGAAGATGTACATGAGCATCTTCTGCTGCTGCATGTACGGCGTCTTCACGGAGAGGTCGACGTTCTTCATCATCAGCTGGCGCTGCGTGTAGAACTGCGAGGCCGACATCAGAACGATCATGATCGCGGTGACGATCCGGACCGAGGTGATCGAGGCGTCGAGAGCGGCGACGTCGGAGGCGCTGTCCGTGAACGTGGACGCCAGCGGGGCGCCGAAGATGTGCGCCTGACGGGCGCTGTCGAGCAGCGACTGGTTGATGACGCCGATCGTCTTGCCCTCGGCGATGTGGGAGAGCACCGAGTACAGGGCGAAGAAGAACGGCGACTGCGCCAGGATGGGCAGGCACGAGGAGAGCGGGTTGGTGCCCGTCTCCTTGTACAGCTTCATCATCTCTTCGGACTGACGCTGCTTGTCGCTCTTGTAGCGCTCCTGGATCGCCTTCATCTTCGGCTGGAGCGCCTGCATGTTCCGCGTCGACTTGATCTGCTTCACGAAGAGCGGGATCAGACAGATACGGATCAGCACCACGAGGGACACGATCGACAGGCCCCAGGCCCAGCCCGTATCAGGGCCGAAGATCGCCCCGTACAGCTTGTGGAACTGGACGATCACCCATGAGACGGGGGTGGTGATGAAGCTGAAAAAATTGGCAATCGTGTCCACTAATCAGGCTCCTTGAGCATTGGGCGTGGTCTCTGCGGCCGGGCTCGTCTCGGCGGGGGACCCGCCCTTGTCGCCGCGCAGTGCGTTCCGCAGCAGTTCATGCCAGCGCGGACGCTTGCGCGGGGGTACGTGGTCCACGCCGCCGGGCGACCACGGATTGCACCGCAGAATGCGCCAGGCGGTCAGGGCAGTGCCCTTGATCGCGCCATGCCGGTCGATGGCCGTGAATCCATAGTGGGAACACGACGGGTAGTACCGGCAGACGGGCCCGAGAAGCGGGCTGATCGTCCACTGGTACAGCTTGATGAGAGCCAGCAGCGGGTACTTCATCGCGCGCCCCCTCCCAGGAGCCGCTGAAGAGCGGCGTCAAGGTCTCGGGCCAGCTGTGCGTGATCGGCGTCACCGGCTCCGGGCAACGCCCGTACGACCACCAGGCTACCGGGGGGCAGCTCGGACAGCCGTTCGCGGACGAGATGGCGCAGGCGTCGCTTCACCTGGTTGCGTACGACCGCACCGCCCACGGCCTTGCTCACGACGAAACCCGCACGCGTCGGGGAAGCGCTCTCCCCAGGCGCGTGCGGGTCCGTTGCACCGCTGCGTAGGTGGACGACGAGGAGCGGGCGACCGGCCCGGCGCCCTCGGCGTACCGCGGTTGCGAAGTCCTCGCGCCGCCTCAGCCGATTCTCGGTAGGCAGCACGTCATGACCTGTTTAAGCGGATCAGGCGGACAGGCTCGCGCGACCCTTGGAACGGCGGTTCGCCAGGATGGCGCGACCGGCGCGCGTACGCATCCGCAGGCGGAAGCCGTGGGTCTTGGCGCGACGACGGTTGTTCGGCTGGAAGGTGCGCTTGCTCACTCGGGGGCTCCAGAAATGATTCGTAGATGGCGGGACATCGCCTGGCTGTCACCGTGCGCCCACGAGTAGCTCGCAATACGCCCGAGTGCACCGCTTCACGATCACTGACCGTGATCTTTGCCCATCGGAGGCAGGCGGCAGCAGCCATCGACAACTCGACCTGGTTACGGTACGCGCGGCTACGCCATCCGGTCAAACCGACCGATCAGCGGGGTCCATTGTGCACAGGCTGTGGACAACAACTTGAACGAGGTCAGCCGCCGCGACTACCGTGGCTGGACTCTTCTCAATCTTTTCCCGTTCTGTCCTTACCTGTCCTGATGGACTTCGACCAACCGTCCCGAGAACCACACATTCGTGGGACCTGCGAGGAAGCGTGCCCTGTGGCTGACGTACCTGCCGATCTTGCCGCAGTGTGGCCACGCGTGCTCGAGCAACTCCTCGGCGAAGGCCAGCAGGGCATCGAGCCCAAGGACAAGCAGTGGATCGAGCGCTGCCAGCCTCTCGCGCTGGTGGCCGACACCGCACTGCTCGCCGTCCCCAACGAATGGGGCAAGCGGGTCCTCGAAGGACGCCTGGCACCGCTCATCAGCGAGACCCTCAGCCGTGAGTGCGGCCGCCCGATCCGGATCGCGATCACCGTCGACGACTCGGTCGGCGAGCCGACCCCGCCGGCGCCCCCGGTCCAGCAGCAGCCGCGCTACGACGAGCGGCCGCCGGCGGACTCGTACGACAAGTACGACGGCTACGGGCACCGGCCGATGCCGGACGACGGGCTGCCCACCGCGCGCCCGGCCTACCCGGAGTACCAGCAGCAGCGCCCCGACCCGGGCTCCTGGCCGCGCACCCAGGAGGACCTCTCCTGGCAGCAGCCGCGCCTCGGGGGGTACCAGGAGCGCGACCCGTACACCGGTCCGCGTCCGCAGCAGCCTCAGCAGCCCCGCTACGACGAGCGCCCCTCCGCCTACGACCAGCCGCAGCGGCCGGAGCGGGCCGAGCTTCCCGACACGCCTCGGCCGGGCGCCGGTCACGGTCCGCGACCGGGCGGTCCCGGCGGTCCCGGTGGACATGGCGGCCCGGTGCCGGGCGGCCACGCGGGAGGCGCCACCGGATCGGGGTCGGGACAGGGGTCCGGCTCCGGCGCACCCGGCGAGCAGCACGCGCGGCTGAACCCCAAGTACCTCTTCGACACCTTCGTCATCGGTTCCTCGAACCGGTTCGCGCACGCCGCCGCCGTCGCGGTGGCCGAGGCGCCGGCGAAGGCCTACAACCCGCTCTTCATCTACGGGGAGTCGGGCCTCGGCAAGACCCACCTGCTGCACGCCATCGGGCACTACGCGCGGAGCCTCTACCCCGGCACGCGCGTGCGGTACGTGAGCTCGGAGGAGTTCACCAACGAGTTCATCAACTCGATCCGCGACGGCAAGGGCGACACCTTCCGCAAGCGCTACCGCGACGTGGACATCCTGCTCGTCGACGACATCCAGTTCCTCGCGAGCAAGGAGTCGACGCAGGAGGAGTTCTTCCACACCTTCAACACCCTCCACAACGCGAACAAGCAGATCGTTCTCTCCTCCGACCGGCCGCCCAAGCAGCTGATGACGCTGGAGGACCGGCTCCGCAACCGCTTCGAGTGGGGCCTGACCACCGATGTGCAGCCGCCCGAGCTGGAGACGCGGATCGCGATCCTCCGCAAGAAGGCGGTGCAGGAGCAGCTCAACGCCCCGCCGGAGGTACTGGAGTTCATCGCCTCCCGGATCTCGCGGAACATCCGTGAGCTGGAAGGCGCGCTGATCCGGGTGACGGCCTTCGCGAGCCTGAACCGGCAGCCGGTGGACCTCGGACTGACCGAGATCGTCCTCAAGGACCTGATCCCCGGCGGCGAGGACTCGGCGCCCGAGATCACGGCCGGCGCGATCATGGCGGCGACCGCCGACTACTTCGGCCTCACGGTCGAGGATCTCTGCGGATCGTCGCGCAGCCGTGTGCTGGTGACGGCCCGGCAGATCGCCATGTACCTGTGCCGCGAGCTGACCGACCTGTCCCTGCCGAAGATCGGCGCGCAGTTCGGCGGCCGCGACCACACGACCGTCATGCACGCGGACCGGAAGATCCGCGCGCTGATGGCCGAGCGCCGCTCCATCTACAACCAGGTCACCGAGCTCACCAACCGCATCAAGAACGGCTGAGAGAGCCGCTCAGCGCCGAGCCGCACCGCTCCGCACTCCTCGAAGGGCGCCCCGGGAACGTCTCCCGGGGCGCCCTTCGCCGTCGTATGCCCCACGTGCGCCGTCCTCGGAGACGGCCTGGGCCGTCTTCCACACGCCTGTGCACAGCCGGGCTGTTCGAATTCGTCGCGGCGGTGGCGTGTTCTCCACAGATTGAGGGATGATCTTCCGTCCACAGGGTGGGGACTCAGGAGTTATCCGGATCGCTTCCACAGGTGCACCAACCGGGGAACCAACATCCCAGGTCAGAGGGGTGTGGATTTGTTGGCAACCTTGATCCACAGCCTGTGGATGGATTTTTCGTCCACAGGGCCTCCCGTCGGTTGTCCACTGGCAACCCACAGGAGTCGGTCCACTGCCCACAGGTTCTCCACACCCCTGTCCACTGTTCGGCAACGAAACGCCCGGCGTCACCGCGTTGAGTGAAAGCCGTCACACCAAGGAGGACGGTTGGGCTGTGGGGAACGCGGGTAAAGCTGGGGACGGCGCTGGGGAGAAGTCCCCGTGACCTGTGTACCGGGTGTGCAGAACTTTCGGGTGTCCACAGAACACCCCTGTTGTCCACCGGCTCCGCCCACAGGGGCAGTGGACAAAAAACCGCAGCTGACCTGCGAAGACGACGTTATCCACGGTTTCCACAGGCCCTACTACTACTCCCACATAGAGTTAGCTCGGAATCCGCTTCGAAGTGGGTCCTGTGCACAACTCGGCGCCGGAGCCTCCTCGACCTCTTGTCGCGACTTGACCCCGAGCCGCACCGAGTGTCGGCGGCGTACGTCAGACTGGGTTCCGCAGTCGACGAAGAGCCAGCAACAGCAGGAGGCGGTTCCGGTGAAGATCCGGGTGGAGCGCGATGTACTCGCGGAGGCGGTGGCCTGGGTGGCCCGCAGCCTCCCGGCCCGTCCGCCGGCGCCCGTACTCGCGGGCCTTCTGCTGAAGGCCGAGGACGGCGCGCTGAGCTTCTCGAGCTTCGACTACGAGGTCTCGGCCCGTGTCTCCGTCGAGGCGGAGGTCGAGGAGGACGGCACCGTCCTGGTCTCCGGCCGTCTGCTCGCCGACATCTGCCGTGCTCTGCCGAACCGTCCCGTCGAGATCTCCACAGACGGTGTACGGGCGACCGTGGTCTGCGGCTCCTCCCGCTTCACGCTCCACACCCTGCCTGTGGAGGAGTACCCGGCCCTGCCGGAGATGCCCACCGCGACCGGCACCGTGCCCGGTGAGGTCTTCGCCTCCGCCGCCGCGCAGGTCGCCATCGCAGCCGGCCGCGACGACACCCTGCCGGTGCTCACCGGTGTGCGTATCGAGATCGAGGGCGACACGGTCACCCTGGCCTCCACCGACCGCTACCGCTTCGCGGTCCGCGAGTTCCTGTGGAAGCCGGAGTCCCCCGACGCCTCCGCGGTCGCCCTGGTGCCCGCGAAGACCCTCCTGGACACCGCCAAGGCGCTCACCAGCGGTGACACCGTCACGCTGGCGCTCTCCGGCTCCGGCCAGGGCGAGGGCCTGATCGGCTTCGAGGGCGCCGGCCGCCGCACCACCACCCGGCTGCTCGAGGGCGACCTGCCGAAGTACCGGACGCTCTTCCCCACCGAGTTCAACTCGATCGCGGTGATCGAGACCGCCCCGTTCGTCGAGGCCGTCAAGCGTGTGGCCCTGGTGGCCGAGCGCAACACCCCGGTCCGGCTCAGCTTCGAGCAGGGTGTGCTGATCCTGGAGGCGGGCTCCAGCGACGATGCACAGGCTGTGGAGCGTGTGGACGCGCAGCTGGACGGCGACGACATCTCGATCGCCTTCAACCCGACCTTCCTGCTGGACGGCCTGAGCGCGATCGACTCCCCGGTCGCCCAGCTCTCCTTCACCACCTCCACCAAGCCCGCGCTGCTGAGCGGAAAGCCGGCCGTGGACGCGGAGGCGGACGAGGCGTACAAGTACCTGATCATGCCGGTGCGGCTCTCCGGATGACCCTCCGGGGCGGGCGTCGACTGAGCGGCTGACCCCACAGGTGTGCACCTGGGTCCGGGCGTAGGCTCGGACCCGGGTAAACCGCACACGACGCTTAAGGAATCTCTGATGGAGCTCGGTCTCGTCGGTCTCGGCAAGATGGGCGGCAACATGCGTGAGCGCATCCGCCGCGCAGGCCACACCGTCATCGGATACGACCGCAACCCGGACCTCGCCGATGTCCACAGCCTGGAAGAGCTTGTGGGCAAGCTCAAGGGTCCGCGCGTCGTGTGGGTCATGGTCCCGGCCGGGGCCGCGACCCAGTCCACGATCGACGAGCTGGCGAACCTGCTCTCCCCCGGCGACATCGTCGTGGACGGCGGGAACTCCCGCTGGACGGACGACGAGAAGCACGCCGAGGAGCTCGCCGCCAAGGGCATCGGGTTCGTCGACTGCGGCGTCTCCGGCGGCGTGTGGGGCCTGGAGAACGGCTACGCGCTGATGTACGGCGGCGACGCCGAGCACGTGGCGCGCGTCCAGCCGATCTTCGACGCCCTGAAGCCCGAGGGCGAGTTCGGCTCGGTCCACGCGGGCAAGGTCGGCGCCGGCCACTTCGCGAAGATGGTCCACAACGGCATCGAGTACGCGATGATGCAGGCGTACGCCGAGGGCTGGGAGCTCCTGGAGAAGGTCGACTCCGTCACCGACGTGCGCGAGGTCTTCCGCTCCTGGCAGGAGGGCACGGTCATCCGTTCCTGGCTGCTGGACCTGGCGGTCAACGCGCTGGACGAGGACGAGCACCTGGAGCAGCTGCGCGGCTACGCGCAGGACTCCGGCGAGGGCCGCTGGACGGTGGAGGCCGCGATCGACAACGCGGTGCCGCTGCCCGCGATCACCGCGTCGCTGTTCGCGCGGTTCGCGTCCCGCCAGGACGACTCCCCGCAGATGAAGATGATCGCCGCGCTGCGCAACCAGTTCGGTGGCCACGCGGTCGAGTCCAAGAAGTAATCCACAGGCTGTGCACCCTCGGTGCGCAGCAGCCGGGGGAAGGTCGGCGCCATCATGCATGTCACGCATCTCTCGCTGGCCGACTTCCGCTCCTACGCCCGGGTCGAGGTCCCGCTCGACCCGGGCGTCACCGCTTTCGTGGGCGCCAACGGCCAGGGCAAGACCAATCTGGTCGAGGCCGTCGGCTACCTCGCGACCCTCGGCAGCCACCGCGTCGCCTCCGACGCGCCGCTCGTACGGATGGGGGCGGACCGGGCGATCATCCGTGCCGCGGTCACCCAGGGCGAGCGTTCCCAGCTGGTCGAGCTCGAACTGAACCCGGGGCGCGCGAACCGCGCCCGTATCAACAGGTCCTCGCAGGTCAGACCGCGTGACGTGCTCGGGATCGTACGGACCGTGCTGTTCGCACCCGAGGACCTGGCCCTGGTGAAGGGCGATCCCGGCGAGCGCCGGCGCTTCCTCGACGAGCTGATCACGGCGCGCGCGCCGCGCATGGCGGGCGTGCGCTCCGACTACGAGCGGGTGCTCAAGCAGCGCAACACCCTGTTGAAGTCCGCGGCCATGGCCCGGCGGCACGGCGGTCGTGGCATGGACCTGTCGACACTGGACGTCTGGGACCAGCACCTGGCGCGGGCGGGCGCCGAGCTCCTCGCGCAGCGGCTGGATCTGATCGGTGTCCTGCAGCCGCTGGCCGACAAGGCGTACGAGCAGTTGGCGCCGGGCGGCGGACCGATCCTGCTGGAGTACCGGCCGTCGGCGCCGGGCGCCGGGCACACGCGTGAGGAGCTGTACGAGCAGGTGATCGCCGCGCTCGCGGAGGTCAGGAAGCAGGAGATCGAGCGGGGCGTCACGCTCGTCGGGCCGCACCGGGACGAGCTGCTGCTCAAGCTCGGCGATCTGCCGGCGAAGGGGTACGCGAGTCACGGGGAGTCCTGGTCGTACGCGCTGGCGCTGCGGCTCGCCTCGTACGACCTGCTGCGGGCGGAGGGCAACGAACCGGTCCTCGTCCTCGACGACGTCTTCGCGGAGCTGGACGCGCGGCGCCGGGAGCGGCTGGCCGAGCTGGTGGCTCCGGGCGAGCAGGTGTTGGTGACGGCGGCGGTGGACGACGACGTGCCGGCGGTGCTCGCGGGGGTTCGGTACGGGGTCGCCGGAGGTTCGGTGGACAGGCTGTGACGGCTGTGAAGGTAAGGGCGTGAGGCTTGTGAGCGAGAACGTGAGCCCGCAGGGCGGTCAGGACTCCCCGACCGCGAAGACGCCCGAGCCCTCGGGCGTGGACCTCGCCCGCGTCGCGCTGCGCGCCGCCAAGGAGCAGGCGAAGGCGCGGGGCGCGGCCGCCCAGCAGAAGAAGCAGGCACGGCGGGGTGGCGGCCTGCGGTCGGGCGCCCATGCCGACGGGCGCGACCCGGTCGGCCTCGGCGCCGCGATCAACCGGCTCATCACCGAGCGCGGCTGGGAGACGCCGGCGGCGGTGGGCGGGGTCATGGGGCGCTGGCCGCAGATCGTGGGCGAGGACCTGGCGAAGCACTGCGTACCGCTGAAGTACGACGACGACCCGGAGGAGCGGGTTCTCACCGTTCAGTGCGACTCGACGGCGTGGGCGACGCAGCTGCGGTTGCTGGCACCGCGGTTGGTGGCGCGGCTGAACGAGGACCTGGGTCACGGGACGGTGCGGGTGATCAAGGTTTTGGGGCCGGGGGCTCCGCGCAAGGGGTACGGGCCGCTTCGGGCGCCGGGGTCCGTCGGGCCTGGGGACACGTACGGCTGACGGAGCCGGAACGATCGCCCACGGCGGAGGCTGGTGGGTGGGCCACCGGCTGTGACTGCTCGAAGCGCTGGGTGGCCGTCAGAGGCTTCTGGAGCCCCTCCCCGGATATGGGGGG
>NZ_JBSGWV010000015.1:0-12680 GCF_053609105.1 Streptomyces sp. NPDC054975 | reverse complement strand
CCCACGGCGGAGGCTGGTGGGTGGGCCACCGGCTGTGACTGCTCGAAGCGCTGGGTGGCCGTCAGAGGCTTCTGGAGCCCCTCCCCGGATATGGGGAGTCGTCTCGCGCCCGCTCAGGGCGGCACATGCGGACTCAGGTACCGGCAAACCCCCATTCGTGTCGGCGCTACCGGTAGACTGGTGGGTAATCCCGCCACCCCGCGGAACAAGTCGAACGACGCAGCCGCTCCCGTATGCCCGGAGAACGGCCTGTGCTGTGCCAGAAAGGGCGCTTCGTGGCCGATTCCGGCAACCCCAACGAGATCACTCCGTCCGCCAACGCTGCGTCGTACGACGCCAGCGCGATCACCGTCCTCGAGGGTCTGGACGCGGTCCGCAAGCGACCCGGCATGTACATCGGCTCGACCGGTGAACGGGGACTGCACCACATGGTGCAGGAGGTCGTCGACAACTCGGTCGACGAGGCCCTGGCCGGCCACGCGGACACCATCGACGTGACGATCCTGGCCGACGGCGGCGTGCGCGTCGTCGACAACGGGCGCGGTATCCCCGTCGGCATCGTCCCCTCCGAGGGCAAGCCGGCCGTCGAGGTCGTGCTGACGGTCCTCCACGCGGGCGGCAAGTTCGGCGGCGGCGGCTACGCGGTCTCCGGCGGTCTGCACGGCGTCGGCGTCTCCGTCGTCAACGCCCTGTCCACCAAGGTCTCGGTGGAGATCAAGACCGACGGTTACCGCTGGACGCAGGACTACAAGCTGGGTGCCCCGACCGCGCCCCTCGCCCAGCACGAGGAGACCGACGAGACCGGCACCTCGGTCACGTTCTGGTCCGACCCGGACATCTTCGAGACGACCGAGTACTCCTTCGAGACGCTCTCGCGCCGTTTCCAGGAGATGGCCTTCCTCAACAAGGGCCTCACCATCACGCTCACCGACGAGCGCGAGTCCGCGAAGGCCACCGTCGGTGCCGACGACCCGGACGCCGAGGCCGCCGCCGAGCCGGCCGCGCGCACGGTGAAGTACCACTACGAGGGCGGCATCGTCGACTTCGTGAAGTACCTCAACTCGCGCAAGGGCGAGCTGATCCACCCGACCGTCATCGACGTCGAGGCCGAGGACAAGGAGCGGATGCTCTCGGTCGAGATCGCGATGCAGTGGAACTCGCAGTACAGCGAGGGTGTGTACTCCTTCGCCAACACGATCCACACGCATGAGGGCGGTACGCACGAAGAGGGCTTCCGCGCCGCGCTGACGGGTCTGGTGAACCGGTACGCGCGCGAGAAGAAGCTGCTGCGCGAGAAGGACGACAACCTCACCGGTGAGGACATCCGCGAGGGTCTGACGGCGATCATCTCCGTCAAGCTGGGTGAGCCGCAGTTCGAGGGTCAGACGAAGACGAAGCTGGGCAACACGGAGGCCAAGACCTTCGTCCAGAAGATCGTCCACGAGCACCTCAACGACTGGTTCGACCGCAACCCCGTCGAGGCCGCGGACATCATCCGTAAGTCGATCCAGGCGGCCACCGCGCGCGTGGCGGCCCGCAAGGCGCGTGACCTGACCCGCCGCAAGGGTCTGCTCGAGTCGGCCTCCCTGCCGGGCAAGCTGAGCGACTGCCAGTCGAACGACCCCACCAAGTGCGAGATCTTCATCGTCGAGGGTGACTCCGCCGGTGGCTCGGCCAAGTCCGGCCGTAACCCGATGTACCAGGCCATCCTGCCGATCCGCGGCAAGATCCTGAACGTCGAGAAGGCCCGGATCGACAAGATCCTGCAGAACACCGAGGTCCAGGCGCTGATCTCGGCCTTCGGCACCGGAGTCCACGAGGACTTCGACATCGAGAAGCTCCGCTATCACAAGATCATTCTGATGGCGGACGCCGACGTCGACGGTCAGCACATCAACACCCTGCTGCTGACCTTCCTCTTCCGCTTCATGCGTCCGCTGGTCGAGGCCGGTCACGTCTACCTCTCGCGCCCGCCGCTCTACAAGATCAAGTGGGGCCGGGACGACTTCGAGTACGCGTACTCGGACCGTGAGCGCGACGCGCTGGTCGAGCTGGGCAAGCAGAACGGCAAGCGGATCAAGGAAGACTCGATCCAGCGCTTCAAGGGTCTGGGCGAGATGAACGCCGAGGAGCTGCGCGTCACCACCATGGACGTGGACCACCGTGTCCTCGGCCAGGTGACCCTGGACGACGCCGCCCAGGCGGACGACCTGTTCTCGGTGCTGATGGGTGAGGACGTCGAGGCCCGGCGCTCCTTCATCCAGCGCAACGCCAAGGACGTTCGCTTCCTCGACATCTGAGTCGGTCTCAGCTGACCGTACGAAAGGACTGACGACCAGCAATGGCCGACGAGAACCCCCCTGTGACGACCGAAGAAGAAGAGCCGGTGCTGCGGATCGAGCCCGTCGGGCTCGAGACCGAGATGCAGCGCTCGTACCTCGACTACGCGATGTCCGTCATCGTGTCGCGTGCGCTGCCCGACGTGCGTGACGGCCTCAAGCCCGTCCACCGTCGCGTGCTGTACGCGATGTACGACGGCGGCTACCGGCCCGAGAAGGGCTTCTACAAGTGCGCCCGCGTGGTCGGCGACGTCATGGGTACGTACCACCCGCACGGCGACTCCTCGATCTACGACGCCCTGGTCCGCCTGGCCCAGCCGTGGTCGATGCGGCTGCCGCTGGTGGACTCCAACGGCAACTTCGGTTCCCCGGGCAACGACCCGGCCGCCGCCATGCGGTACACCGAGTGCAAGATGATGCCGCTGGCCATGGAGATGCTCCGGGACATCGACGAGGAGACCGTCGACTTCCAGGACAACTACGACGGCCGGAACCAGGAGCCGACGGTCCTGCCGGCGCGCTTCCCGAACCTGCTGGTCAACGGCTCGGCCGGCATCGCGGTCGGTATGGCGACCAACATCCCGCCGCACAACCTGCGCGAGGTCGCGGCCGGCGCCCAGTGGGCGCTGGAGCACCCCGAGGCCACGCACGAGGAGCTCCTCGACGCGCTCATCGAGCGGATCAAGGGCCCGGACTTCCCGACCGGCGCGCTGGTCGTGGGCCGCAAGGGCATCGAGGAGGCGTACCGCACCGGGCGTGGCTCCATCACGATGCGCGCGGTCGTCGAGGTCGAGGAGATCCAGAACCGCCAGTGCCTGGTGGTCACGGAGCTTCCGTACCAGACCAACCCGGACAACCTCGCGCAGAAGATCGCCGACCTGGTGAAGGACGGCAAGATCGGCGGCATCGCCGACGTCCGCGACGAGACCTCGTCCCGTACCGGCCAGCGCCTGGTCATCGTGCTCAAGCGCGACGCCGTCGCCAAGGTCGTCCTGAACAACCTGTACAAGCACACCGACCTCCAGACGAACTTCGGCGCCAACATGCTGGCGCTCGTCGACGGTGTGCCGCGCACGCTCTCGCTGGACGCGTTCATCCGCCACTGGGTGACGCACCAGATCGAGGTCATCGTGCGCCGGACCCGCTTCCGGCTGCGCAAGGCCGAGGAGCGCGCCCACATCCTGCGCGGTCTGCTCAAGGCGCTGGACGCGATCGACGAGGTCATCGCGCTCATCCGGCGCAGCGACACGGTCGAGGTCGCGCGCGAGGGCCTGATGGGCCTGCTGCAGATCGACGAGATCCAGGCCAACGCCATCCTCGAGATGCAGCTGCGCCGGCTCGCCGCCCTGGAGCGCCAGAAGATCGTCGCCGAGCACGACGAACTCCAGGCGAAGATCAACGAGTACAACGCGATCCTCGCCTCCGAGGAGCGGCAGCGGCAGATCGTCAGCGAGGAGCTGGCGCTGCTCGTCGAGAAGTTCGGCGACGACCGCCGCTCCAAGCTGGTGCCCTTCGACGGTGACATGTCCATCGAGGACCTGATCGCCGAGGAGGACATCGTCGTCACCATCACGCGTGGCGGCTATGTGAAGCGGACGAAGACCGAGGACTACCGCTCGCAGAAGCGCGGCGGCAAGGGCGTGCGCGGCACGAAGCTGAAGCAGGACGACATCGTCGACCACTTCTTCGTCTCCACGACCCACCACTGGCTCCTCTTCTTCACCAACAAGGGCCGGGTGTACCGGGCGAAGGCGTACGAGCTTCCGGACGCCGGCCGGGACGCGCGCGGCCAGCACGTCGCCAACCTGCTGGCCTTCCAGCCGGACGAGCAGATCGCCGAGATCCTCGCGATCCGCGACTACGAGGCCGCGCCGTACCTGGTGCTCGCCACGAAGGCCGGCCTGGTGAAGAAGACCGCGCTGAAGGACTACGACTCGCCGCGCTCGGGCGGTGTCATCGCGATCAACCTGCGGGAGACCGAGGCCGGTGGCGACGACGAGCTGATCGGCGCCGAGCTGGTCTCGGCGGAGGACGACCTGCTGCTCATCAGCAAGAAGGCGCAGTCGATCCGGTTCACCGCGACGGACGAGGCGCTGCGCCCGATGGGACGAGCCACCTCCGGCGTCAAGGGGATGAGTTTCCGCGAGGGCGACGAGCTGCTCTCGATGAATGTCGTCCGGCCGGGTACGTTCGTCTTCACCGCCACCGACGGTGGGTACGCGAAGCGGACCAACGTCGACGAGTACCGCGTCCAGGGTCGTGGTGGCCTCGGTATCAAGGCCGCCAAGATCGTGGAGGACCGTGGTTCGCTCGTGGGGGCGCTGGTGGTCGAGGAGACGGACGAGATCCTCGCCATCACGCTGTCGGGCGGTGTGATTCGTACGCGAGTCAACGAAGTCAGGGAGACCGGCCGTGACACCATGGGCGTCCAGCTGATCAACCTGGGCAAGCGGGATGCCGTCGTCGGTATCGCGCGCAACGCCGAGGCGGGCAGCGAGGCCGAAGAGGTCGTCGAGGCCGGTGCCGAGGCCGAGATCGGCGAGGGCGTCGAGGTCGCGACCGCGGCCGAGGCCGAGGCAGCCGAGGGCAACGAGTCCTCGGCCGGGGAGCACGAGGAGTAGAGCGTGAGTGGAGCCACGGGCGCCGGTTCGGCGGAAGCCGGAGCTTCTGCTGGGGCTGGAGCGAACGGTGCCCGTGGTTCCGCCACGGACTCCCAGGGGGTTGCGGTGACGGACACCCGAGGGCCCAAGCCCTCGTACGAGACGTACAACGGGCCGCTGCCCGGCGAGCGCGCGGGCGCGCAGCAGCCGAGCGGGCCGTACCACCCGCCGCAGGCGTACGGCGCGCAGGCGCCGGGCACCGGCTCAGGCGGCGGTACGACGACAGGTGGGGCAGGCGGCACGGGAGGCGGGGTGGCAGGCGGCATGGTCGGCGGCGTAGGCGGTCAGAACGCGGGTGCCATGCGCCTGCCGCGCACCGGGGCGCGCACCACTCCCCGTACGCGCAAGGCGCGGCTGCGGGTGGCCAAGGCCGACCCGTGGTCGGTGATGAAGGTCAGCTTCCTGCTCTCCATCGCGCTGGGCGTCTGTACGGTCGTGGCGGCGTCGGTGCTGTGGATGGTCATGGACGCCATGGGCGTCTTCTCGACCGTCGGCGGCACGATCAGCGAGGCGACGGGCTCCAACGAGTCCAACGGCTTCGATCTCCAGTCGTTCCTGTCGCTGCCCCGTGTGCTGATGTTCACCTCGGTGATCGCCGTGATCGACGTGGTGCTCATGACCGCGCTGGCGACCCTGGGCGCGTTCATCTACAACCTGTCGGCCGGATTCGTGGGCGGTGTGGAGCTCACGCTGGCTGAGGACGAGTGACCTGCGGGGGGCCGCCCGCTGTGCTCCTCAGGCCTCCGGGCCCGGGCGATTTTGGGACTGGCCCCCACGTGCGCTAATCTTCAGGAGTCAGCGCGCGGGACACACACCGCAGAGCGCGGCGGGGCTATAGCTCAGTTGGTTAGAGCGCATCCCTGATAAGGATGAGGCCACAGGTTCAAATCCTGTTAGCCCCACCAGCACGAAGACCCCTAGCCGATCATGGCTGGGGGTCTTTGACATCTACGGCTGACATCAGCCGATCAGCGGGTCTTCCAGAAGCTCGGCGAGCATGGACACGGCTTCCCGCTCACCGTCACCCACAACGTGTGTATAGACATCCATCGTCATGCTGATCTGACTGTGCCGCAGGATCGCCTGAGCGACCTTGGGGTGAACCTTCAGGAAGGCGAGCAGGGTGCCACAGGTGTGCCGGGCAAGGCGGACCGTGATCCGGCGGACACCGGCCCGAGTCACCAGGCGGTCGAAGGTCCGGGAGAAGCCCACCGGATCGGTCAGGCCGCCACGCTCGGAGGAGAAGATCACGTCATGGTCCGGCGCCTGAGCCCAGTCGTCACCCACGATCTTCCGCTCCAGCTCTTGCAGCTCCCGGCGCTCCTCCAGGGCGCGAGCGCAGAACTCAGGAAGGGGAAGCACGGCCTGCGACGACTCCGTCTTGAGGTCCTTCAGGACCAGGCCCACGCGCTTCTCCCGCTGCACCTGCTTGACCGGTGTGAACTGGCGATTCTCGAAGTCGATGTCCTGCCAGCGAAGGCCCAGCACCTCACTCCGCCGGAGGCCGAGCACAAGGACCAGGACACCGGCCGCGTAGAAGCGGTGGGCCCGAGCCGACCGCAAGAAGGTGATGGCCTCGCGAGCGTTCCACGGCTTGGCCTTGTCCTTGCTGACCTTGGGCATGTCCACGAGCAGCGCGACGTTCCGCGTCAGCAGCTCCTCACGCATGGCCCGGTTGAGCGCGTTCCGGAGGATTCGCAGCACCTCGAAGCGGGTCGCAGCGCCGACCTTCTCACGCTTCAGCGCGGCCATGAACGTACGGATCTGGGCGGGCGTGAGCTTGACCAACGGCTTCTTGCCGAGGTGAGGCAGCAGATAGAGCCGGACCTTGGACTCGTACTTGGCGTAAGTGTTGTGCTCGCGCTCCGGCTCCACGATGTGCTCAAGCCAGTAGGCCAGCCACTCGCCAAGGCTCCAAGAGCGGGAGGGCACGGGGACGCCGTTGCGCTCCTGGTCCTGCAACTTGCCGAGCTTTTCCGCGGCTTCGTCGTACGTGCCGCCGTAGACGAACTTCCGGACGCGGTGGCCGTCCGTGTTGGTGACGTAGGCGGCGCCCTGGTAGCGGCCATCCTTCCGCTTGGTGATCGTTCCCCCGCCGTTGGGGCGACGCTTGGCCATCAGGCAGCCTCCTCGTACTGAAGTCGTGAAGCGAGGTACGTCCGCAGTCCCTCAGCCGGGACCCGACGGCTTCGACCGATGGTCAGCGAGGGCAGACGGTGCGTGCGGATCAGGTCGTAGACGGTCGTACGGCCGACCTTGAGCCGAGCCATGACTTCCGGGACGGTCAGCAACTCGTCAGTCATCCCAGCCCCCTGTGTCGTCGGCTTGGGCCCGGTACTCGCGGGCGTGTTCGCGGTTGTGCTGGAGGTCCCGGTGGACGTTGGCGGCGAGCCAGGATTCACCAGGGGTGGAGCCGTGGCCCGCGTAGGCCCAGTGGGAGACGACGAGAACGGTGGCTTCGGGGTGTTCGTCGGGTTCGGGCAGGCCGAGGGAGGCGCGTTGTTGGGCGGCGCGGTAGTCGGCGCGGACCTGGCGTAAGGCGCCGAGGGTGGTGGAGTAGCGGCGGGACTTGGTGGAGAAGTGGCCCCGGAAGCCGAGCATGTGGGCCCAGGCCCGAAGGCGCCGGTCCGGGTAGGCCGCATCCAGGTCCATGCAGGCCTCCATGAGGCGCCGGGGGTGGTCGGGGATGCCGAGGAGGACGAGGGCTTCCTTGTTGCCGACCGGGTGGTCGACGGTGCCGGTGGTTTCGGCGGCCTTGGTGGCGTACTTGGCGACGTAGGCGGCGACTGCTTGTTCGGTGAGGTCCTCGCCGTTGCCGAATGCGCCGATGGGCTGGACGTCGATCTGCTTGCCCCAGCGGAGCACCCAGTCGTTGATGAAGCCGTGGTCTTCGTTTGCGGGGACGACGACGCGGACGCGGGCGGCAGCGGCTCGGATAGCGTCGGTCAGCAGGTCGAGGGTGGCCCAGGCCGGGGGCGGCGTGTCGGGTCCATCCGGGCCGTCGAAGCGGATGACGGCGTGGAAGTGCACGGCGCCGCGCTTCTGGTACTCGGCGACCTTGCCGAAGGAGACGCGGGACTGCTCGCGGGCGGCTTTCTGGGTGAGGCCCGCGCGGCGGGCGATCTCGCGGCGGAGGTAGATCGTGAAGTAGCGCCACAGTTCGGAGGCGTGGTTGTTCCACAGCACGGCGGTCGCGTAGTCGTACGAGGACGGGTCGAGCGGGGTGCCGAGTTCGGGCGCGTCCTCGGAGTGCCGGACGCCGCAGCGGCAGGGCCGGGCCCCGGGGCGGTTGTGGACCGGGCCGAAGGACGGAGCGGTCAAGGTGGCGAAGACGCGGGGGTGATCGCGGATCGTGTCGGGGGTGCCCTTGTCCGGGGCACCGACAAGTCCGGCGCGGATCAGGTGGTAGGTGTCGCCCGCGTAGGTCCAGGCGCAGGCGGGGCAGCGGGAGGCCCGCCGGTTGCCGCAGGCGACCCGCAGCACGCCACCGGGCTCGGTGTCGGTGGTGTACGCGTGGAGCACGGTCCGAGTGGCCGGGTCGAGGAGCTTGGTACCGCCGGAGAGCCGAATCGGCGAGGCGCATCCCCCGGTGCGGCGGATCTGCTCGTTGAGGCGGTCGAAGCCGGGGGCCCCGGCCACCCGAAGCAGATCGCTCAGGGTGGCCGGGTCCAGGCCCGCCTGGGTGGCGGTGTCGGTCACGTGATCACTTCCCATGGGCGGTGCCGTGGTTGGCGTTCCATCCGGCGACGAGTGCACCGACCTGTGCGTCTCCCTTGGCGGAGGCGGTCGTGCCGCAGTGGCAGACGGCGGAGGCGGTGGCGGGCTCGTGTGGGGACGGCTTGCTGATGTGCAGGCCGGGGCGGTCCGGGGTCGGGGTGAGGTCAGCCACGGCCGGTCACATCCCGGCGCGGACGAGGATGGCGACGGTGTTGGTGTGGCCGGTTCCCTGGCAGGTGGTGCAGTGGACGCGGACCGTGTGGCGCATGCCGTGGGCGGTCTGGAGGCCGGTGGTGATGGTGGCGGTGGCGAAGCCGTCGCAGTCCCGGCAGATGCGCGGGGCCTGGGTGGTCTCGGGCATGATGAGGTCTCCCTTTCGGGTCCGTTGGATCTGGAATGGGTGCAGGCATCCGGGGCGGCGGAAGTTTGGCGACCGAGGCCGCCCCGGGGGCCGTTCAGCGCTTGTGCTGGCCGTTGAGGAGCGAGCGCAGGACGACGGCGCACACGGCGACCGAGGCGGCGCTGACGGCAACGGCGAGGAGCATCGAGACCAGGACGGTGCCGACGACCAGCACGAGTCCGGCGCCACCCGCGACGACCGTGATGAGGCCAGCCGGGGTGAGGCGAACGGCCGGGACCTGGACGCGGGGCGCAGCCGGGACGGGCGCCGGGACATGGTCGTGACCGCAGGGCACGGGCTGTGTGATCTGGGGCTCCATGCCGGTCGTGGTGGTCGGCTGAGTGAGCGGGGTGACGTGGCCGGTGGGGAGCGGGTTGACGGGGATGCGGGGTCGGAGCATGGCGGGTCTCCCTACTTGGTGATCGCGGTGTCGATGGCGGAGGCGAGGAAGCTGTCGGCGAGGAGGTAGCCGCCGAGGAGGATCACGGCGACGAGCCACCAGGGCGGGCGGATGAGCTTGATGCCGAGGGCGCCGACGACGATCAGGGCGAGCCAGAGCGGGACGTCCATGACGCGGTTCTCCTTCGGTCAGCGGGGGTTGCAGCGGTGGGTGCGGGCGGCGAGCTGGGCGGCGGACTGGCCCGAGTAGTCGGCGGACCAGCCGCAGTCATCAGCGGTGCAGGCGGCGGTGTGCTTGGTGCGTCCGTGGCGGTCGCGGTGGGTGCCGATCTGCACGGGGCCGATCCGCATCACGGAGTGGAAGTGATCGCGCGCGGGCATGAGGCGTTGTCCTTCAGGTGAGTTGGGCGGCGATGGCGTCGGCCATCACGGGCGGGACACCCAGGCGGGCGCGCAGGGTGTCGGTGTCGATGTGGGTGCCAGTACGGGTGTGGTGGTCGTCGGCGAGCTTCTGGGCGTGGGCGACCAGGGCCGGTGGCACAGCAACCGGCAGGGGCGCGGGGCTCGGCTGGGGTGTCGCCTCCGGCTCGATGGCGGGAAGAGCGGGCGTGGGAGCGGGCTCGGGCTCCAGTTCGGCCGTTTCGTCTCGCTCGATGACCGCCTCGACGGGCTCGGGCTCGGCGGTGTCTGCGGTGGTGGTCGGCTGTTCGGGCGGGGTGTGGACGAGGAGGGTGCCGCCGAGGAACGCGAGGGCGGGCCATCCGGCGACGAGGATGCGAAGCCAGTCGGGGACGTCGCCTAGGTCGAGGAGTCCGGCGGTGGCCACGTTCGCTCCCAGCGACGCGGCGAGTGCGACGGTGAACCAGGTCCAGGCCGAGCGAGCAGAGGCGCCAGCAGCCCGGAGGGTCCGCAGTCGACGCCAGGCGGCGACCAGCAGCAGGTCGACGGAGACGGGGTAGGCCCAGGCTTTCCAGCCGGTCTGTCCGGCGGCGGCGGCGAGGTCGTGGAGGTGGGCGAAGGACAGGGCCCCGGCGATCACGGCCTGTACGAGGACGGCGTCCACGCGGATCGGCGAGCGCTTCACGGGGGTTCCTCCTTCCTGGAGTTGGGGCCGGGACGGGGCGGGGCAGGGGTGGTCGGCCGCCCTATCCCGGCGGGTCAGGTGGCGGCTTGGCCGGTGCCGAAGCAGGACAGGCAGAGAGCGGCCTGCCGGTGCTCGGTGTCGCGGCGCTTGCGGGAGCCGACCTGGACGGTTTCGGTGGTCTCTCCGGTGCCCTTGCAGTCCGGGCACTTCTTCGGCGCGGGCTTCTGGCGAGTGGCCATGGCGGGTGCCTCATTCCGGGTTCAGGCATGGCAGGGGTAGGGCCCTGGCGCGAGGCGGTCACGCCAACCGGGTGTGCGGGGGTGTGTCAGGCCGGGGCAGGGGCGGTTTCGACCGCCGGGGCCGGGACCTTGACCAGGCTCGGCAGGACCGGCCGGAAGTCGTCCAGGGCCGGGATCTGCGGAGTGCGGTGGGCCTGGGAGTTCGCGATGTTCACAGCCCGCCGGAGTGTGAGGTGCGGGGTGCGGATGCGGACCCAGCCGCCGGAGGATTCCCCGGCAACGGCGGTGCCGGGCCGGTCGGTGCGGATCTGGACCGTGGCCAGGACCGCGTCCGGGGAGATGTCGCCGAAGGCCATGTTCGCCGACGTCTCGTCATTGACACGGTGGGCAGTACGGCCGGTGAGCTGGGCACGAAGCATCGTGATCCCCTTGCCGAGCTCCGAGCCGAAACGCTGACCGCAGATCTCCAGATAGATCCCAGCGGCGCGGCCGAGCTGAGCGAGCCGGACCAGGGCTGTGATGATCCGGTCCCGGCGCTTCTCCTCCTCCTTCGTCGCGAACAGAGCGAGTTCAGCGACCTCATCGACCACGAGCACGATCGGGGTCGGGCGCAGGTGATCGGGCAGGTCCCAGATGTCGGCGGTGATCTCCGCGTCCGGCACGTCGGCACTCAGCCGCTGCTCTCGCCGGATGAGCTGGTAGACGTCGGCCATGTGCTCAACGAGAGCGTCGAGCAGCTCGGCAGCGGTGTCGGGGTTGTCGGCCAGAGCGGTGAACCGGCGGGCAAGCGGTGCGAGTTCCACACCCTGTTTGCAGTCGATCCCGACCAGCGCGACATCCTGCCTGGCGAGACCGGCGACGAGGTTGCGCTGATAGACGGACTTGCCGGACTGGGTGGCGCCGACGTTCAGCGCGTGCGGGCTCTGGCGGTAGTCGCGGTAGTAGACCTCTCCGTCTTCCCGCATGGCGACCGGAACCCGCATCCCCCCACCAGCAGCCGCAGCAGGCATCTGGACGCGCTTGAGGACGTCGTAGCCGGTCATCCGCAGCTCGACCACACCCGAGCGGATCTCCCGAGCAGTGACGTTCTGCATGACGAACGAGTGCCGCAACCGGTCCGAGGCGGCGGAGAAGTCGAACGCGTCCTGACCGGGCCGGAGCTTCACCCGCAGAACCAGACCGGTCCGCGTCGGCCGCAGCCGGAGAATCCTCGGCGCCCGGGGATCCGGGACAGGCCGGTTCGCCATCCGGGCGACCGCCAGACGGAAACGGGACGGCGGGACGGTCAGCCCGCACGCGTCCATGACCGACGCGTATCGGGCGAGGACCCGCACCACGGCGATGAGGATGCCGAAGGTCATCCAGTACCAGGCCGGACGCTGCCACCGCAGCAGCAGCGCGACCGTGGCGACCAGGGCCAGCGTGACCGTTAAGGCGGTCCCGTTCATGGTCAGGCGCCGACCGTGAGGGCGACCGCGCGGAACGAGATGCCGTGCCTGGCCTGCCCGTTGAAGTTGTTCTCCCAGTCCCGCGCCTTGAGCCCGATCACGGAAACCGGCATGCCCGGCGCCAGCCCATCGGGAAGGCCCGTCTCCGGGACGGTCACCTGGTAGAGGTTGCCCTCCCCCTCGTCCGAGATCAGCAGGCCCACCGTGGACAGACCCGCGCCGGTGTCCCGGTCCACCGCGCGCTCACCGGTCTGCTTGCTCACGAGCTTCGGGACGGGGGCCGTGGCCACGAACACCACGGCGGTCGACGTGTCCACCTTGAACGACGGCATGAGTTTCTCCCTCAGAGATGCCAGTAGAGACCAGATGACCAACTTGGCTAACCCGGTTGGTC
>NZ_JBSGWV010000014.1:0-141096 GCF_053609105.1 Streptomyces sp. NPDC054975 | reverse complement strand
TCTCGGAGGAGCGGTCGCGCTCCGTGTGCTGTGCTTCGGTGTCCATCGGGGGCAGAGCCTATCCGGCCGCCCTGAGAGTCAGTGCTCCGAAGCCCCGCGCGATCGGTGAGCCGGAGCTCAGTTGTCGCGCTTCTCCTTGATCTTGGCAGCCTTGCCGCGCAGCTCACGCAGGTAGTAGAGCTTGGCGCGACGGACGTCACCGCGGCTCACGAGCTCGATCTTCTCGAAGATCGGGCTGTTCACCGGGAAGGTGCGCTCGACGCCGACGGAGAACGAGACCTTGCGGACCGTGAAGGTCTCGCTGACGCCCGAGCCCTGGCGGCGGATGACAACGCCCTTGAACTGCTGGATACGGGAGCGGTTGCCCTCGATGACGCGCACGTGGACGTTCACGGTGTCGCCGGGACGGAAGGCGGGGAGGTCGGAGCGGAGCGAAGCCGCGTTGACCGAGTCGAGCAGGGAGGCCATGGTGGTCTCTTTCCTCGCTGATGCCACAGGTCATCAACGGAACGTTCGAAAAAGGAGGTGGAGCGTCGTGCGCACCGGGCGGGCGTCGTCCCCCTGTGGCAGGGCGCTCGCCGGACACACAACAGCGGCCTATTCTTCCACGGCCTCGGGCCTGCGCCAAAATCGGCCGCCGGGCTCGGGGGCCCAGCCGAGCATGGAGAGGATCTCGCGGTCCTTCTTGTCGAAGGCGGCGGGGTCGCACCGCTCGATCAGGTCCGGCCGGTTCCGCGCCGTACGCCGGAAGGCCTCGTCACGGCGCCAGCGCGCGATCTTCCCGTGGTGCCCGCTGACGAGTACGTCGGGGATCGCGCGGCCGCGCCACTCGGGGGGCTTGGTGTAGACCGGGCCCTCCAGGAGGTTGGCCATGGCACCGGGCGCGAAGGAGTCGTCGCGGTGGGACTCGGCGTTGCCGAGGACGCCGGGCAGCAGCCGCGCCACCGCTTCGGTGACGACCAGGACGGCGGCTTCCCCGCCGGCCAGCACGTAGTCGCCGATGGAGACCTCGTAGACCGGCATCCTGGTGGCGTACTCGTCCACGACACGGCGGTCGATGCCCTCGTAGCGGGCCGGCGTGAAGATCAGCCAGGGGCGCTCGGAGAGCTCGACGGCGAGTTCCTGCGTGAAGGGCCGGCCGCTCGGGGTGGGGACGACGAGGACGGGGCCGTGGGCGCCCGCCTCGAAGCCGTCCGCGAGGGTCTGGTCCAGGGCGTCGCCCCAGGGCTCGGTCTTCATGACCATGCCGGGGCCGCCGCCGTAGGGGGTGTCGTCGACCGTGTTGTGCCGGTCGTAGGTCCACTCCCGCAGGTCGTGGACGTGGACGTCGAGCTGTCCACGCGCGCGTGCCTTGCCGACCAGGGAGACGTTCAGCGGCTCCAGGTACTCGGGAAAGATCGTGACGACGTCGAGCCTCATCCGGACTCTTCCTCACGGGCGGAGGCGATCTCGGCGCGGTCGTCGATCAGCCCGGGCGGCGGGTCGATGACGGCGCGCTGCTGCTCCAGGTCGATCTCGGTGACGATGTCCTCGACGAACGGGATCATCAGCTCGGTGCCGTCGGGCCGCTCGACGATGAAGAGGTCCTGGGACGGCAGGTGGGAGATCTCGGTGATCCGGCCGATCTCGGTGCCGTCCGCGAGCACCACGTCCAGGTCCATGAGCTGGTGGTCGTAGTACGCGTCCTCCTCCTCCGGCAGCTCGTCGGGGTCGACGTCTGCGATGAGGAGGGTGTTACGGAGTGCCTCGGCGGCGTTGCGGTCGCGCACGCCCTCGAAGCGGAGCAGCAGGCGGCCACTGTGCACGCGCCCGGTCTCGATGGTCAGGGGGCCTGCGGAGGCGGGATCGGTGTGCAGGACCGCTCCAGGGCTGAGCCTCAGCTCGGGCTCGTCCGTCCGTACCTCGACGCTGACCTCGCCCTTGATGCCGTGGGCGCGGCCGACCCGCGCGACTACCAGCTGCACGTCTTCATTCTCTCCTGTCCGACGACGACGGGCCGGGGCGGACCCGAAGGCCCTCCCCGGCCCGTGCCGGTGTGTCCAACTTGCTCAGCGGACCTGGTCCACGTCGACGAGGTCGACACGGATGCCACGACCGCCGATGGCGCCCACGACGGTACGCAGCGCACGCGCGGTGCGGCCGTTGCGGCCGATCACCTTGCCGAGGTCGTCGGGGTGGACCCGGACCTCCAGCACGCGCCCGCGACGCAGGTTGCGCGAGGCGACCTGCACGTCGTCGGGGTTGTCGACGATGCCCTTCACGAGGTGCTCGAGAGCCTCCTCGAGCATGCTCAGGCCTCGGTCGACTCGGTGGACGCGGCCGCCTCGGCCTCGTCCGCCTTCTTGTCGGCCTTCTTCGCCTTCGGGGTGATGGCCTCACCCTTGGCGTCGTCACCCTCGAGGGTCTTGGCGAACGCGTCGAAGGAGGCGCGCTTGTCCTCCTTGGTCGCCGGCTGCAGCAGCGGCGCCGGGGCCGGCAGGCCCTTGTGCTTCTGCCAGTCGCCGGTGAGCTTCAGGATGGCGAGGACCGGCTCGGTCGGCTGGGCGCCGACGGACAGCCAGTACTGCGCACGGTCCGAGTCGACCTCGATCTTCGACGGGTTGTACGTCGGGTGGTACAGACCGATCTCCTCGATCGCACGACCGTCCCGGCGGGTGCGGGAGTCGGCGACGACGATGCGGTAGTGCGGCTGGCGAATCTTGCCGAGGCGCTTGAGCTTGATCTTGACTGCCACTGGAGTGGTGTCTCCTGGTCTTGACGTGGTTGGGCACATGAGATGCCACGTGGGGTTGCGGTACTCGGGTGCCCGATGGACGCGTCAGCCGGAGGAGAGAGGGGTCCTGTGCGACTGTCGAGTACAGCTAGCCATTGTGCCACACGCCCGTGGCGCTCCCGACCCGGCCAGGTCGGGGGTCAGCTGGCCGCGCCCACTGATTCCGGGATGCGGAAGGGCTTGCCGCAGCCGCCGCAGACGATGGGCGCCTGGGCGAGCACCGAGGGGACCACGCGCACGTTCCGCCCGCAGTCGCAGACGGCCTTCACGCGCACGCCGCCGCCGGAGGAGCCGTGGCGGGCGGCGGGGCCGCGGAAGGAGCGCTTGGTGTCCGCGGCCGTCGCGACGGTGTGGGCCTTGAGGGCGCGCTGGAGCCGCTCGATCGTGGGCCGATACCGCCGCTTGGCCTCGGGGTTGAGCGTGACCAGGGAGAAGCCGCTGCTGGCGTGCGGCTCCTCGGAGTGGTCCAGGCCCATCTCCTCGGCGATCGCGAGGAATCTGCGGTTGTGGTACCGGCCGGCGCGCGAGGTGTCGCGGACCCCTCGGGCGGCGGCGATGCCGTGGACTGCCTCGTGGAGCAGTCGTTCGAAGGAGAGCTCGGCGCCGCAGGCGGACGAGGACTCTCCGATCAGGGACTCGGGCGCGGCAAGATCAGGCAGTTCGGGGTGGTGCCGCTGAATGTCGGCCCACGCCTGTGCCAGCTCTGCGGCGAGAACAGGTGGTGTCGTGCTCACGTCGCGTACAACGAGCCGACGCGCCCCCGGGTTCCATTCCGGGGCATCCCAAATATTTTGCACGTACCCGTCAGTTGCCGTTGATACGTCCGGACGAGGCCCAGTGCGCCGATGTGCGGAGAAGTCGCACAGCTCGCGGCAAGGTGGTGCGTAGCGACGCATACGCCCCGGCGCGTAGGGAGGCCGTACGCGCGCTGGGGCTCGATGCAGGGACAGTACCGGGTCAGGGGTCAAGGAGGCGCAGCGGCCCCACCCGGACGGCGGAAGTGGTCCGGCGCGAGCACTGGACGCGGGCACGGATCGGCAGTTCCCTGACTTACGGGGGGATGCGGGCGCACGTACACGGGGGCTGTCGACCAGGCACTGATTGGGGCGCTTTCCATGACACCTACGCTCGTCCCGCACCACCCCGCGCGCGACTGGGCCGAGATCCAGGAACGCATGCTCGTACCGCTCTACGAGGCCGTGTACGACCGTCTTGAGGTGGGCCCCGGCTCCCGGGTCCTGGGGCTCGGCTGCGGCTCGGGGCTCGCGCTGCTGATGGCGGCCTCGCGGGGGGCGCGGGTGACCGGCGTGGACCGGGACCACGCGCGCGTGGAGCTGGCCCGGGAGCGGCTGCCGGAAGGGGCGGGGCACGCGGTGGTGGAGGGGGAGCCCGCGGACGCGGGTGATCCGTCCCGCACTCCGTACGACCTCGTCACGGTCTTCCACCTCTCCCCCGGTCTGGGTGAGGCGCTCGACGCCGTCACCCGTCTGGCTCAACCGGGCGCGCCTGTCGTGCTCGCGGGCTGGGGGCCGCCGGAGCGGTGCGCGACCTCGTCCGTCCTGCGGGTCGCCGCGCGGCTCGCGGGCGGACGGCCGGGATTCGGTGAGGACCTGGCGGGCGTGGTGGCGCGGGCGGGTCTGAAGCCGGACGGCTCGGGGCGGGTGTCGTGCCCGTTCGGGTACGCGGACCTGGACAGCGCGGTGCGGGGGCTGATGTCGACGGGCGACTTCGACGCGGCGGTCCGTGCGACGGACCCGTCCCAGGTCGAGAAGGAGATCGCGGAGGCCCTGCACCCGTACGTCCGCTCCGACGGCACGGTGTGGATGCCGAACGTCTTCCGGTACCAGATCGCCCGGGTGCCGTAGGCGGCGTGGTCGGCGGCCCGGCCGCGCCACGCGCGCGTGGCGCGGCGGCCAGGGCTCAGGTGTCCTTGTTCAGGCGTGTGATGCCCGCCGCGCGGTACGCCGCCTCCTCCTCCAGGGTCTCGTTGGCCAGGAGGGCCGCGGCCAGGGCGTCGAGCTTGTCGCGGTTCTCGCGGAGCTGGCGGACGGCGCTCTCGTAGCACTCGTCGACGATGCGGCGCATCTCCTCGGCGACCATGTCCAGGGTCGCGGGGGCGGCGGAGAGCCCGTACGCCTGCTGGGCGTCGCTCGGGATGGCCGTGAGGCGGCCGACGCGCAGGCTCATGCCCCAGCGGCCTGCCATGCCGCGCGCGATGTTGGTGACCTGTTCCAGGTCGCTCTCGGAGCCGGTGGTGACGACGCCGAAGACGACCTGCTCTGCGGCCATCCCGCCGAGCGCGCCGATGATCCGGCCGCGCAGGTACTCCTCCGTGTACGCGTACTTGTCGGCGTCCGGCGTCGAGAGCGTGACGCCGAGTGCCCGGCCGCGCGGCACGATGGTGATCTTGCGGACCGGGTCGGCGCCCGGCTGGAGCATGCCGAGCAGAGCGTGGCCGCTCTCGTGGTACGCGGTGCGGCGGCGCTCCTCCTCGGGCATGACGAGCGGCCGTTCCGCGCCGAGCTGGACCTTCTCCAGGGCGTCGGACAGGTCGGACCGGGTGACCGCCTTCTGCTGCCGCTTGACGGCGAGGAGGGCGGCCTCGTTGGCGAGGTTGGCCAGTTCGGCGCCGGTCATCCCCGGGGTGGTGCGGGCGACCTGGGCCAGGTCGACGTCCTGGGAGAGCGGGATGTCCCGGGTGTGGATCTTCAGGATCGCCTCGCGGCCCCCGCGGTCGGGCGGGTTCACGTGCACGATCCGGTCGAAGCGGCCGGGGCGGGTGAGCGCCGGGTCGAGGACGTCGGCGCGGTTGGTGGCGGCGAGGACGATGACGCCCTCCGAGCCGGTGAAGCCGTCCATCTCGGTCAGGATCTGGTTGAGCGTCTGCTCGCGTTCGTCGTGGCCACCCATGCCCGAGCCCCCGCCGCGTGCCCGGCCGATGGTGTCGATCTCGTCGATGAAGATGATCGCCGGGGCCACCTTGCGGGCCTCGGCGAAGAGTTCCCGTACCCGTGAGGCGCCGACGCCGACGATCATCTCGATGAACTCCGAGGCCGAGGCGGAGAAGAACGGCACCCCCGCCTCACCGGCGACCGCCCGCGCGAGCAGGGTCTTGCCGGTTCCGGGCGGCCCGGCGAGCAGCACGCCGCGCGGCATCCTGGCGCCCATGTCGCGATAGGCGGAAGGGTTCTTCAGGAAGTCGACGACGTCGTTGAGTTCGCCCTCGACCTCGTCGATGCCGGCCACGTCCTGGAAGGTGGTGCGCTTCTCGCCCGCTTCCAGCGCGACGGGTTTGGGCGGGGCCTTGCGGCCGAGCATGCCGCCCGCGCCGCCCATCCCGGAGCTCATCCGGCGGGCGATGAAGATCCACAGCGCGACGAGCAGCAGCATCGGCGCGAGCGAGATCAGCAGGTTGGCGAGGAAGCTGCGCTCCTGGACGACGGGCTCGGCGGTGACGGTGACGCCCTTGGCGGTCAGCTCGTCCCAGAGGTTGTCGTCGGCGAACGCGGGCCGCTGGGTGACGAACTTGCCGTAGTCGCCCTTGTCCCCGTTGGGCAGCGGCTGCTTGTTCTTCAGCTCGCCCTGGATGGCGTCGCCCTTGGAGTAGATCTTGGTGACGTTGCCGGAGTTCACCTGTTTGCTGAACTCGGTGTACGAGATCGTCGGCTCGTCGCCCCGGTTGAAGAACGACAGCACGAGGTTGGCGATCAGATAGACGATCAGGGCGGTGAGGATGAGGCCTCCCCAGCCGCCGGGCATCTTCTTCTTCGCCGGTGGTGGCGGCGGGGCTCCTTCCGAGCGCCAGGGCTGGTCGGTCCGGTCGCGCGGGGGCACGGAGTTGGGCACGCTGCTCTCCTCATACCGACGTCAGGCCCGGCCCCCAGTATCGGAAGGGCCATTAATTCCGGCATTTCGGGCGGCATGAAGGAGTGAAAAGGGGCCCGGGGCGGTTTCACACCGCCCCGGGCCCCTCCACGGAACCTGCTCAGCCCATGAACTTCTTGAACTCGTCCGGCAGCTCGAAGTCGCCCTGGCCCTGCCCGGCCGCCGGGAGGCCGAACGCGCCGCCCTGCTGCGCCTGCTCGCGGCGGGCCTGGGCGGCCTCCTCCTCGGCCTTGCGCTTCATCGGGTTGCCGCTCTTGCGCTTGCCCTTGGCCTGCTTGACCTGCTTCTTCTGCCGGCCGGGGCCGCCGCCCATGCCCGGGATCCCGGGCATGCCCGGCATGCCACCGCCCTGGGCCATGCGGGACATCATCTTGCGGGCCTCGAAGAACCGCTCGACGAGCCCCTTCACCGCGCTGACCTCGACGCCGGAGCCCTTGGCGATACGGGCGCGGCGCGAGCCGTTGATGAGGGTCGGGTCCTGGCGCTCGCCCGGGGTCATCGACTTGATGATCGCGGCCGTGCGGTCGACGTCCCGCTCGTCGATGTTGTTGATCTGCTCCTTCATCTGCGCCATGCCGGGGAGCATCCCGAGCAGCTTGGAGATGGAGCCCATCTTGCGGACCTGTTCCATCTGGGCGAGGAAGTCGTCGAGCGTGAACTCCTGGCCCTTCTTGGACGCCAGCTTGGAGGCCATCTTGGCGGCCTCTTCCTGGCTGAAGGTCTGCTCGGCCTTCTCGATGAGCGAGAGCATGTCGCCCATGCCGAGGATGCGGGACGCCATGCGGTCCGGGTGGAACGCGTCGAAGTCGTCCAGCTTCTCGCCGTTGGAGGCGAACATGATCTGGCGGCCGGTGACGTGCGCGATGGAGAGCGCGGCACCGCCTCGGGCGTCGCCGTCGAGCTTGGAGAGCACGACACCGTCGAAGCCGACGCCGTCACGGAAGGCCTCGGCGGTGTTGACCGCGTCCTGACCGATCATGGCGTCGACGACGAAGAGGACCTCGTCGGGGCTGACGGCGTCGCGGATGTCCGCGGCCTGCTGCATCAGCTCCTGGTCGATGCCGAGACGGCCTGCGGTGTCGACGATCACGACGTCGTACATCTTGGTCCGCGCGTACTCGATCGAGTCCTTCGCGACCTGGACCGGGTCACCGACGCCGTTGCCCGGCTGCGGGCCGTAGAACGCCACGCCCGCGCGCTCGGCGACGACGCCGAGCTGGGTGACGGCGTTGGGACGCTGGAGGTCGCAGGCGACGAGCAGCGGGGAGTGGCCCTGACCCTTGAGCCAGAGGCCGAGCTTTCCGGCGAGGGTGGTCTTACCGGCACCCTGGAGACCGGCGAGCATGATCACGGTCGGCGCGGTCTTGGCGAAGCGCAGTCGGCGGGTCTCGCCGCCGAGGATGCCGATGAGCTCCTCGTTGACGATCTTGATGACCTGCTGGGCGGGGTTCAGGGCCTGGGAGACCTCGGCGCCGGTGGCCCGCTCCTTGACCTGCTTGATGAACGCCCGGACGACGGGGAGGGCGACGTCCGCCTCGAGCAGCGCGATACGGATCTCGCGCGCGGTGGCGTCGATGTCCGCCTCGGACAGGCGGCCCTTGCCCCGGAGGTTCTTGAATGTCGCTGCAAGGCGGTCGGAGAGGGTATCGAACACGGCGGTCGCGGATCCTCGGTGTCGGGGGCGGGCGGACGGATTGCCCTCCAGGGTATCTGCCCGCTCGAAGTACGTGTCCCCGCCCGCCGAAACGGGCGGGAACACAGCCTTCTCACCGCAGCGCCTCCTCCAGGGCCTTCGCCAGGTCGGCGGCCTCCTCGTCGGGGAGGAGGGAGCCGTCGGGGCGGGTCACGTACAGCGTGTCCACGGCGTTGGCGCCGAGGGTCGAGACGTGCGCGCTCCTGACCCGGACCTCGGCGCCCTCCAGGGCCCGGCCGATCCGGTGCAGCAGGCCGGGGGCGTCCTGGGCGCGGACCTCGATGACGGTGGCGAGCCGGGAACCGGCGGCCGCGACCGTGACGCGGGGCGGCGGGGCCGTGACGCCGCGTCGCCTCGGGTAGGCGGCGTCACGTTCGGCGAGACGGGCGGGGATGTCGAGGCTGCCGTCCAGGGCCCGGACGAGGTCGGCGCGGAGCCGGGTGGCCTGGGGCAGGGAGCCGTACTCGGCGGCGACGCGCCAGTTCAGGACCAGGACGGCGCCGGTCCCCTCGCCGAGCTCGGTCGGCAGCTCGACGGCGCGCAGGTCGGCGGCGCGCACGGTCAGCCGGTGCAGGGCGAGGACACCGGCCGCGGCGGGCAGGACGCCCGGCTGGTCGGGCAGGGCGATGAGGAGTTCGACGCCGACCGGTTCCGGCGTGCCGTCCTCGGGGGCCGTCTCGGACTGGGTGTGCAGGGCGAGGACCGGCTCCCCGGTGCGCAGTGCCTCGATCGCGAGACGTTCCTGTTCGGCGCTGGGCGCGGCCGGTTCCGGCTGCGCCGCGGGCTCTCCCGCGAGGACGGCCCCGACGCGTTTGACGAGGTCGGCGACGAGCGAGGCCCGCCAGGTGGACCAGGCGGCGGGCCCGGTGGCGAGCGCGTCGGCCTCGGTGAGGGCGTGGAGCAGTTCGAGCGCGCCCTGCGTGCCGACGGCGGTGGCCACGGACCGTACGGTCGCGGGGTCGTCCAGGTCGCGCCGGGTCGCGGTCTCGACCAGCAGCAGGTGGTGGCGTACGACGGTGGCGACGACGGCCACGTCGGCGCGGTCGAAACCGATCCGGGCGGCGACGTCACGGGCGATGGTCTCCCCGGCCACGGAGTGGTCGCCGGGCCAGCCCTTGCCGATGTCGTGCAGCAGGGCGGCGACGAGCAGCAGGTCGGGCCGGCCGACCCGGCGGGTGAGCGAGGAGGCGCGGACGGCGGTCTCGACGAGATGCCGGTCGACGGTCCAGGTGTGGACGGGGTTGCGCTGCGGCCGGCAGCGGACCCGCTCCCAGTCGGGCAGGAGCCGGGAGACGAGGCCTTCGGCCTCCAGGGCCTCCCAGACGGGCACGGTGGACTCCCCCGCGCCGAGCAGGGTGACCAGCTCCTCGCGCGCCTCGGCGGGCCAGGGCACGGGCAGCGGCGCGGCGCCTGCGGCCAGGCGGCGTACGGCGTGCAGGGAGAGCGGAAGGCCGGACTGGGCGGCCGCGGCGGCGGCGCGCAGCGGGAGCACGGGGTCGCGGTCGGGTTTGGCGCTGAGGGCGAGGACGACCTCGCCGTCCATCTCGACCACGCCTTCGGCGAGCGGGGTGCGCGCGATGGGCGGCTTCGCGCCACCCGGGCGGCCGGCTCCCGACCGTCCGCCGAGGAGGGCGCGGAGCCGAGGGCGGGAGGAGCGGGCCTTCAGGACGCGGTTGACCTCGCGCCAGGTGACGTCGGCGGCGTACGAGATGATCCGGGCCGCTTCGTAGACCTCGCGGAGCAGGGTGTCGGCGTCGAGGAGGCCGAGTTCCTCGGCGACGGCGTCCTGTTCCTGGAGCGCGAGCCGGTCGGTGGCCCGGCCGGTGGCGAGGTGCAGCGCGTCCCGGGCGTCGAGGAGGCGGCGGCGGGCGCCTTCCAGGCCTTCGCGGGGCGCGTCGGCGAGCCAGGAGGCGGCGACTGCGCGCAGCACCTGGGCGTCGCGGAGCCCTCCCCTGGCCTCCTTCAGATCGGGTTCGAGGAGGAACTGGAGCTCCCCCATCCGCTCGGCGCGCTCGCGGCAGAGGGCGTCGAGCTCGGGGAGGCGCCTGGGGGCCTGGTTGCGCCAGTCGGCGAGGACGGCGGTCCGCAGCCCGGCGACGAGTCCGAGGTCGCCGGCGACCGGCCGGGCGTCGAGGAGCCCGAGATGGACCTTGAGGTCGTCCCCGGCCGTCTTCAGGGCCTCTGCGGGGGTGCGGACGGAGTGGTCGAGGGCGAGGCCCAGGTCCCAGACCGGGTACCAGATCCGGTCGGCGAGCGTGGCGACGGCGCCCGCGTCCGCGGTGCCGTCGTGCAGCAGGAGCAGGTCGAGGTCGCTGCGCGGGGAGAGTTCACCGCGCCCGTAGCCGCCGACGGCGACGAGCGCCACCCCTCGTGGCGGCCGGGCGGCGGCGAACAGTCCGCTCAGCCAGTCGTCGGTGAGCCGGGCCAGGGCGGCACGGCGCGGCGGCCCGGACTGCTCCTTCTCGGTGAGAAGGCGCAGCCGGGCCGCCGCGTAACCGCTGGGTCCCGAGTCATCCGCTCGCGTACTCGTGTCGACGGTCGTCACCCAGCAGCTCCTTAAAGTGCCCGTGCCTACAGCGCGTCCGGACCGCGTTCGCCGGTGCGGACCCGTACGGCCGTCTCGACCGGCACGCTCCACACCTTGCCGTCCCCGATCTTGCCGGTTCGGGCCGCCTTGACCACGACATCGATGAGCTGTTCGGCGTCGTCGTCCTCGACGAGGACCTCGATACGGATCTTGGGGACGAGGTCGACGGTGTACTCGGCACCGCGGTAGACCTCGGTGTGACCGCGCTGGCGGCCGTATCCGCTGGCCTCGGTGACCGTGAGGCCCTGGACTCCGAAGGCCTGGAGGGCCTCCTTGATCTCGTCCAGCCGGTGCGGCTTCACGACTGCGGTGATGAGCTTCATGCGTCCACCTTCTTGGTCTCCGTAGCTGCCGGGACGGGCGCGGCGGTGGAGCGCGAGGAGGCGCCGCCGCCGGCTCCGCTGAAGTCGTACGCGGTCTCGGCGTGCTCGACCTGGTCGATGCCGGAGACCTCGTCGTCCTCGCTGACCCGCATGCCCATCGTCTTGTCGATGATCAGCGCGAGGATCGCGGAGGCGATCAGAGAGTAGGCGAGGACGGCGCCGACGCCGATGGCTTGCTTGCCGAGCTGCTCCAGGCCGCCGCCGTAGAAGAGGCCCTTGGCGTCGGACTGGACGCCGCCGGTGGCGAAGAAGCCGACGAGCAGGGAGCCGATGACACCGCCGACGAGGTGGACGCCGATGACGTCGAGGGAGTCGTCGTAGCCGAACTTGTACTTCAGTCCGACGGCCATGGCGCAGACCAGACCGGCGATGGCGCCGATGGCGATCGCGCCGAGCGGCGAGCAGGAACCGCCTGCCGGGGTGATGGCGACGAGGCCCGCGACGGCGCCGGAGGCGGCGCCGAGGGTGGTGAAGGAGCCGTGGCGGAGCTTCTCGTACGCGAGCCAGGCGAGCATCGCGGCGGCGGTGGCGACCTGCGTGTTGACGAACATGACCGCGCCGACGCCGTCGTCGTTGCCGAGCCACGAGCCGGCGTTGAAGCCGAACCAGCCGAACCAGAGCAGACCGGCGCCGAGCATCACCAGCGGGAGGCTGTGCGGGCGCATCGGGTCCTTCTTGAAGCCGACGCGCTTGCCGATGACGAGGATCACGCCGAGGGCGGCGGCACCGGCGTTGATGTGGACCGCCGTGCCGCCGGCGAAGTCGATGACGCCCATCTCGAAGAGCCAGCCGCCGGCGCCCCAGACCCAGTGCGCGACCGGGAAGTAGACGACGGTGACCCAGAGGGCGATGAACAGGGCCCAGGCGGTGAACTTCACGCGGTCGGCGAGGGCGCCGCTGATCAGGGCGGGGGTGAGGATCGCGAACATCAGCTGGAAGACGGCGAAGACGTACACCGGGATGGTGTAGCCGTCCCACAGCTCGGTGACGCCGATGCCGCTGAGGCCGACGTAGTCGGAGGACCAGCCGATGATCGATCCGGAGTCGGTGCCGAAGGCGATGCTGAAGCCGTAGAGCACCCACAGGATCGTGACGATCCCGAGGCTGATGAAGCTCATCATCAGCATGTTCAGGGTGGACTTGACGCGGACCATGCCTCCGTAGAAGAAGGCGAGTGCCGGGGTCATCAGCATGACCAGGGCGGAGCAGATGAGCATGAACCCGGTGTTGGCGGCAGACAGCTCGGGGGCGTCTGCTGCCAGGGTCGTGATGGCTGGTGCCATCGGCGTCTCCTCGTCGTCGGTACGGCCTGTGCGGGGCGGGGCCGGAGAGCGGCTTTGGCCATGAGGGGTGGCCGGTTATGAGCCAGAGGTTGGCGCAGCGCCGTTTCCGTCGATGCCGCCCGATGTTTCACCGCAGTGACGAAGGGGTGGGGCGTGTTACGTGGCTGTGAACCCCTGGGTCACGGGCGTGTAACGCAGGGGACGTGAGCCGGCCGCGACATGTGTCCCTGTCCTGGCGGCGGGGGAGCCGAGTCGGTCAGTACGGGAACGCTGTCGCGGCCGGTGTCGGAAGGGGCCCGAGGGGCGGGCCCGGGGGGTCAGACGGCCTCGGCCGTCTCGGGGAGGAGGGCGGTGAGCCGGTCGGTGAGCTGGACGACCTCGGCGACGTCGCGGAAGTCGCGGGCGGCGGTGTCGACGGTCTTGCGCAGCCGCGTGTTGACCCGCTCGGAGCGGACGCTCCTGGCCACGCCGAGCGCCTTCTCGACGAGGACGGCGGACTGCTCGGGCTCGCGCTTGAGGAGGTGAACGGTGGCCATGCCGATCAGGTTGAGTGCGTACGAACGCTGGTGCTCGGGGTCCTTCTCGAAGAGGGAGACGGCCCGCTCCATGACGGGCTCGGCGAGCGAGGCGTACGTCGGGGAGCGTCCGGCGACGTAGGCCAGGTCGCGGTACGAGTGCGAGTTCTCGCCGTTGAGCTCGGCCTCGGAGAAGAAGCGGATCCAGTCGGGCTCGGGCTCGCCGTCGAGGCCGACGTCGGCGAAGGTGTCCTCGGCCATCCGCACGGCCCGCTTGCACTTGGAGGGCTGGCCCATGTTGGCGTAGGCGCGGGCCTCCATCGCATACAGCATGGCCTGCGTGCGCGGGGTGGCGCAGTCGCGACTGCCGTACTGGGCGAGGTGGATGAGTTCGAGGGCGTCGTCGGGCCGGCCGAGGTGGATCATCTGGCGGCTCATCGAGGAGAGGATGTACGAGCCGAGGGGCTTGTCCCCGGCCTCCTTCGCGGCGTGCAGGGCGAGGACGAAGTACTTCTGGGCGGTGGGCTGCAGGCCCACGTCGTAGCTCATCCACCCGGCCAGTTCGGCCAGTTCGGCCGCGCAGCGGAAGAGGCGCTGGGCGGTGGCGGCCGGCTGCGGCTCCTGGAGGAGGTCGGTGACCTCGTGGAGCTGGCCGACGACGGCCTTGCGGCGCAGTCCGCCGCCGCACTGGGCGTCCCACTGGCGGAACATCGCCGTGGTGGATTCGAGCAGGTCGAGCTCTATCGCGGAGAGCTTGCCGGGGCGGTGGCCGACCGGGAGGGGCTCGGGCGGTGCGGGCTCGCCGGCCGGGGTGGGGACGAGCCAGCGCTGCATGGGCTCGATGAGGGAGGGTCCTGCGGCGAGCGCGAGGGAGGTGCCGAGGAAGCCTCGGCGGGCGAGCATGAGGTCGCTGCGGGAGAACTCGCTGAGCAGGGCGACGGTCTGGGGCCCGGCCCAGGGCAGGTCGACACCGGAGACGGACGGCGCCTGGTGGGCCGTGCGCAGCCCGAGGTCCTCGACGGCGACGACCGAGCCGAACCGCTCGGAGAACAGCTCGGAGAGGATCCGTGGGATGGGCTCGCGCGGCTGCTCGCCGTCCAGCCAGCGGCGCACGCGCGAGGTGTCCGTGGAGATGTGGTGCGCGCCCATCTGGCGTGCTCTGCGGTTCACTTGGCGCGCCAGTTCGCCCTTCGACCAGCCGCTCCGCACGAACCACGAGCTGAGCTGCTCGTTCGGGCGCTTGCCGGCAGTCGTACCGTCTGCGCCGTTGCCGCCCACAGGAACGCCCCCATCCACGTCGACTCTGTTGCGCGAACCCTTATCAGAATGCCGCGTCCCGCTCTGCCCGTCCGGGGCTTCCACCCCTTCGAACAGGAATGCGGGTTGCCTCCGGCATACCCAGATGCGCGCGGCTCCAGCGGTTCGAGCACCGACAGTAATCCTACGATCACCCCTCCAGTGAGGCGGATTCAAGAAACGCCACCATTCGCCACCCCTTCGAATGAACTCGCCTGCCGCCGAACACGATTCACTTGACATGCGACGAACCAGGGGTCGGCGGACTGGAGCGCGAGCAGGCGCGCGCCACGGTACGCACCACCTCGCCCGCGTCCCCGCGCCATCCCGGCGACGGAGCGTGACAGTGGGGCTCCGAGTCGTAACCACCGGCGCGTCCGACCCGTTGGAGGGGGTATGGGCTTCACGATCGGCGGCATTCGTGAGATGCGGTCCGGCTCACGTCGCCGCGTCCGCACCACCGAGTGCACAGCGGTGGCCGAGTACACAGGACTGTGGGGCTGGGACGTGGTTCCCGGCGCGCGGGCCGTCTCCGGCCGGTGTTCCTGCGGCGACGCGTCCTGTACGGCTCCGGGGGCGCATCCGCTCTCGTTCGCCGAACCGGTGCCGGCCGGCGCGGGCCTCGACGACGCGACCAAGGCGTGGGGCCGGTACCCGGGCGCGGCGCTGCTGCTGCCGGTGGGCCGGTCCTTCGACGTGATCGAGGTCGCCGAGCCGGCGGGGCGGCGGGCGCTGATCCGCCTGGAGCGCATGGGCCTGCCGCTGGGTCCCGTCTGCGCGACGCCGACGGGACGGGCGCAGTTCTTCGTGGCGCCGGGCGCGGCGGCGGAGCTGCCGCAGCTGCTGTACCGGATGGGCTGGGACGACGCCGACCTGGACCTGCGGGGTCTGGGGCCGGGCGCGCACGTGACGGCGCCGCCTTCGGACCTCGGCGGCCTGGGGCCGGTCCGCTGGCTGCGGCCGCCGACCCTCGACACGGCGGGGGCACCGCCGCAGGCGCGGCTCCTGCTCGGGACGCTGGCGTACATCTGCCACCGCACGAACTTCTGACCCAGGACGACGCGCACGACATGCGAAGGGCCCCGCCGGAACCGGCGGGGCCCTTCGCTCGCGTACGAGCGCGTCAGTCTCCGATCAACGCGTCCACGAAGGCGCCCGGTTCGAAGGGGGCCAGGTCGTCCGGGCCCTCGCCCAGGCCGACCAGCTTGACCGGCACGCCCAGCTCGCGCTGGACGGCGATGACGATGCCGCCCTTGGCCGTGCCGTCGAGCTTGGTCAGCACGATGCCGGTGATGTCCACGACCTCGGCGAAGACGCGCGCCTGGATCAGGCCGTTCTGGCCGGTCGTGGCGTCGAGGACGAGCAGGATCTCGTCGAGCGGGCCGTGCTTCTCGACCACCCGCTTCACCTTGCCGAGCTCGTCCATCAGACCGGTCTTGGTGTGCAGGCGGCCGGCGGTGTCGATGAGGACGACGTCGGCGCCCTCCGCGATGCCCTCCTTGACGGCGTCGTAGGCGATCGACGCCGGGTCGCCGCCCTCGGGACCGCGTACGGTCCGCGCGCCGACGCGCTCGCCCCACGTCTGGAGCTGGTCGGCGGCGGCGGCCCGGAAGGTGTCGGCGGCGCCGAGGACGACCGAGCGGCCGTCGGCGACCAGGACGCGGGCCAGCTTGCCCGTGGTCGTGGTCTTGCCGGTGCCGTTGACGCCGACGACCATGACGACGCCCGGGACACCCGGGTCGCTCTCCGTCTTCACGGAGCGGTCGAAGTCCGGGCCGAGGAGGGCGATGAGCTCCTCGCGCAGCAGCCCGCGCAGCTCCTCGGGGGTACGGGTGCCGAGGACGCGGACGCGCTCACGCAGCCGCTCGACCAGCTCCTGGGTCGGGGCGACGCCGACGTCGGCGGTGAGCAGGGTGTCCTCGATCTCCTCCCAGGTGTCCTCGTCGAGGTTGTCGCGCGACAGCAGCGCGAGCAGCCCCTTGCCGAGCGAGTTCTGCGAGCGGGCCAGCCGGGCACGGAGCCGGACGAGGCGGCCGGCGGTCGGCTCGGGCACCTCGATCTCGATCGCCGGCGGCTCGGCGACGACCGGGTCCTCGACGGCGGCGGGGGTCTCGACCGCCTCCTCCGCGGTCGGGAGGTCGAGCTCCTCGATGGTGCGGCGTGGTTCTTCCCGCGGTGTCTCCGCCTCGTCGCCGACGTGCGGCTCGGCGGGCGGAGCGGTGATGGTCGGCGTGGTGGACGGTGCCTCGGGCGGTGGCAGCTGCTTCTTCTTGCGGCCGCTGATCACGAGCCCGCTGGTCACGACGACGGCGACGACCAGGGCGATGACTACAGCAAGAATGAGTTCCATAACGGGTCCAGTATCGGCCACGACCGGACCGTAGGAGGAGCACGTACGCTGGGTGGGTCCCCCACACCCCGCACGGAGTACCACCATGCCCCCTGCCGCCGAGAGCGCCGCGGAGATCCCCCCGGATTTTGAAGGCGCCGTCGAGACCCGAGGTCTCGAGCCCGTCCCCGACGCCGAGCGCACCGGCCACGTCCGCGAGCTTTTCCCGACCTGGGTCGCCGCCAACATCAGTGTGCTCCTGCTCACGATGGGCGCCGGTCTGATCGTCTTCAACGGCCTGAACTTCTGGCAGGTGCTGGTCGTCGCGACGGCGGCGCCGATCCTCTCGTACGGGATCGTCGGACTGATATCGATCGCGGGCAAGCGCGGCGGCTCCCCCGGCATGGCGCTGTCGCGGGCCGTCTTCGGGCAGCGCGGCAACCTCTTCCCCGGCTCGCTGATCTGGGTGGCCCGTTGGGGTTGGGAGACGATCAACGCGGTCACCGGCGCGTACGCCGTGCTGACCGTGCTCGACCTGCTCTTCGGTGTCGAGTCGAACACCGCGCTGATCGTCGTGACGCTGCTGCTCTTCGTCGCCTGCACCTTCCTGGTGTCGGGGCTCGGCATCAACGCCCTGCGGGTGTGCAGCACGTGGTCGACGTACCTCTTCGGCGCCTTCTCGGTCCTCGTACTCGTCTACCTGGTCGCCAACACCGAGTGGTCGGCGGTCTTCGACAAGCCGGCCGGTTCGACGGCGATGATGATCGCGGGCATCGGCACCATCGCGGCGGGCGGCATCAGCTGGGTCCCCTCCGGCCCGGACTTCACCCGCTACTTGCCGCGTACCGCCTCCTCGAAGGCGATGGTCGGCACCACGATCGGCGGCGCCGGGATCGTCGTGCTGCCGATGGTGCTGATGGGTGCGGTCATGGCCGTGGCCACCCCGGACCTCGCCTCGGCGCAGGACCCTGTGTCGTTCATCGGCGAGCTGCTGCCGGCCTGGATCTCCGTGCCGTACCTGCTCATCGCGCTGATCGGGATGCTGCTGATCAACTCGATGTCGATGTACTCGGCCGGGTTCACCGCGCAGACTCTCGGCATCAAGGTCTCGCGTGCGGCGGCGGTCAGCGTGAACGCCGTCATCAGCCTGGTCTTCGGCTTCCTGCTGATGGTGGTGGCGACCAGCTTCATCGGCTCGTTCATCTCCTTCCTGACGCTGCTCGCGGTGGCGTTCTCGGCGTGGATCGGCGTCTTCGGTGTCGACATGCTGCGCCGCCGGTCGTACGACGGCGTGGCCCTGATGGACACCACGCGGACCAGCGCGTACTGGTACCGGGGCGGCTTCGCCTGGCAGGCCATGACGGCGTGGGCGGTGGCGCTCGTGGTGGGGCTGCTGTTCACGAAGGTCGACTGGTTCTCCGGTCCGCTCGCCTCCTCCTGGATCGGCCAGAACGGGCTCGGCTGGGCGGCGACGATCGTGGTGGCCGGTGTGCTGTACGCCGTACTGCCCCGGGACCGCGCGCAGGCCCCCGTGGAGCCCGCCGAGGCCCGCCCGTCCGTTTCCGTCTGACCGCACCCGTTCTCATCTGACGCCACGTCAGATACCGTCCCCCTTCGCCGGCTTCCCACGCGCGGAGGGGGACTTCCCATGCCCTTCACAGTCGTACGGTTCAACCTCGTCGATCCGCACGCGACCCCCGAGTCCCTCTCGGAGCGCTATCGGGCCGCCCTCGCCATGGCCGCCTACGCCGACGAGCACGGCGTCGACACGATCCAGACCGAGGAGCACCACGGCGCGACGAACAACTGGCTCCCCTCCCCCTTCGCCTTCGCGGGCGCGGTGTTCGGGGCGACGCGGAGGATCGCGGTCACGGTCTCGGCGATCATCGGGCCGCTGCACGACCCGCTGCGGCTCGCGGAGGAGATCGCCGTCCTCGACCTGCTGAGCGGGGGCCGCCTGGTGACGGTCGCCGGCATCGGCTACCGGCCGGAGGAGTACGAGGAGCGGGGCGTCGACTGGGGCCGTCGGGGCAAGCTCCAGGACCTGCTCCTGGAGACCCTGCTGAAGGCGTGGTCCGGTGAGCCCTTCACGTACGAGGGCCGTACGGTACGGGTCACCCCGCGGCCCTTCACCCAGCCGCATCCGCTGCTGCTCGTGGGCGGTTCCTCGAAGGCGGCGGCGCGGCGGGCGGCCCGGCTCGGGCTGCCGCTGTTCCCGAGCGCGCACCTGCCGGAGCTGGAGACGTACTACAAGCAGCAGTGCGAGGAGTACGGCACGGAGGGCTGGACGATGATGCCGGCCGAGAAGACCCCGCTGCTGCACCTCTCGGAGGACCCGGACCGGTCCTGGGAGCTGTACGGGGAGCACTTCCTGCACGAGGCGCGGACGTACGCGTCCTGGCAGTCGAAGGACATCCGCTCGGCGGTGCGGTCGGCGGCGACGACGGTGGCGGAGCTGCGCGCGGAAGGCGTCTACCGGATCGTCACGCCGGAGGAGTGCGTGACCCTTGGACGGGAGCTGGAGAGTCTGGTGCTGCACCCGCTCTGCGGCGGGATGCCGGTCGAGGAGGCGTGGCGGTCGCTGCGGCTGCTCGGGGAGACGGTGCTGCCCCGGCTCAGGGCATAGGACCCTGGGCCGGGGCAGTTCCGGTGTCGAGGAGAGGGGCAGCGGGGATTAGCCCATCTCCTCCAACGCCTTGCCCTTGGTCTCCTTCACGTACCTCAGTACGAAGGGGACGGAGAGCACGGCGAAGACCGTGTAGATGACGTACGTGCCGGAGAGGTTCCAGTCCGCCAGGGACGGGAAGCTCGCGGTGATGGCCCAGTTGGCGATCCACTGCGCGGCGGCGGCGACGCCGAGCGCGGCGGCGCGGATCCGGTTGGGGAACATCTCGCCGAGGAAGACCCAGACCACCACGCCCCAGGAGAGGGCGAAGAAGAGCACGAACACGTGGGCGGCGACGAGCGCGACGACGCCCTGGGTCTCGGGAAGCTTGCCGTCGACCAGGTCGGCGGAGAAGGCCCAGGCCTCGAAGGCGAGGGCGATCGCCATACCGATGGAGCCGACGAGGGCGAGCGGCTTACGGCCCACCCGGTCGACCAGGACCATCGCGATGACGGTGCCGACGATGTTGATGATCGACGTGGTGAACGAGTAGAAGAACGAGCTGGACGGGTCGATGCCGACCGACTGCCAGAGCGTCGAGGAGTAGTAGAACGCGACGTTGATGCCGACGAGCTGCTGGAAGACGGAGAGTCCGATGCCGACCCAGACGATGGGAAGCAGCTTGAAGCGGCTGCCGGACACGAACAGGTCCTTGATGGTGGACTTGTGCTCCCGGCACATGGCCAGCTCGATCTCGGCGACGCGATGGTCGAGGTCGACGCCCTTGCCCTCCACCTCGGAGAGGACCGCCTTCGCGCGGTCGACCTTGCCGACGGAGATGAGGAAGCGCGGCGACTCGGGGATCGCGAAGGAGAGCAGACCGTAGAGCAGGGCGGGGACGACCATCACACCGAGCATCCACTGCCAGGCCTCGAGGCCGCCGATCTTGCCGCGCTGGTCGCCGTCGGCGAGCTGCAGGATGCCGTAGTTGACCAGCTGGGAGATGGCGATGCCGATGACGATGGCGGCCTGCTGGAAGGAGCCGAGGCGACCGCGGTAGGCGGCGGGGGCGACCTCGGCGATGTACGCCGGGCCGATGACGGAGGCCATGCCGATGGCGAAGCCGCCGACGATCCGCCAGAAGGCGAGGTCCCAGAGGGCGAAGGGCACCGCGGAGCCCACGGCGCTGACCGTGAAGAGCACGGCGGCGATCTGCATGCAGCGGATGCGGCCGATGCGGTCCGCGATCCGGCCGGCGGTCGCGGCGCCGATGGCGCAGCCGATCAGGGCGATCGCGATGACCTGGGCCAGCGTGCCGGAGCCGATGTCGTAGCGGTCCCGGATGGCCTCGACGGCGCCGTTGATGACGGAGCTGTCGTAGCCGAAGAGGAAGCCGCCCATCGCGGCGGACGCCGTGATGAAGATGACGTGGCCGAGGTGGTCCGGGTGGGCGGCCCGGCCTTCGGACGGCGGCGGCGTGGGCGCCTGCGCGGTGCTGGTCACATGGACTCCTGGGAGCTCCGGCAGCGTCGCCGGGGCGTGGGGGGCGAGCCCTTCAAGTGGCGCACAACATCACGCCGCCCACCACGTGAAGGTAAAAGCAACGTTGCAGAGACTATTCCTTCAAGTTTCGAAGTCAATACCTGATGTCGTATGACTTAAAACAAGCTTCAGGGGCCCGTTCGTTCAAGACTTGAAGTTGATCAAGGTCTGGTCAGCGAAGTCGCTGGCTGATGACCTTCGAGACACCGTCCCCCTGCATGGAGACGCCGTAGAGCGCGTCCGCGACCTCCATCGTCCGCTTCTGGTGCGTGATCACGATGAGCTGCGAGGACTCCTGGAGCTCCTGCATGATCCGGATCAGCCGCTGGAGGTTGGTGTCGTCGAGTGCCGCCTCCACCTCGTCCATCACGTAGAACGGGCTGGGCCGGGCCTTGAAGATGGAGACCAGCATGGCCACGGCGGTCAGCGACCGCTCGCCGCCGGAGAGCAGCGAGAGCCGCTTGACCTTCTTGCCCGGCGGGCGGGCCTCCACGTCGACACCCGTGGTGAGCATGTTGTCGGGGTCGGTCAGGATCAGCCGCCCCTCGCCTCCGGGGAAGAGCCGGGAGAAGACGCCCTCGAACTCGCGGGCGGTGTCGCGGTACGCCTCGGTGAAGACCTGCTCGACCCGGATGTCGACCTCCTTCACGACCTGAAGGAGGTCGGCCCGGGTCTTCTTCAGGTCCTCCAGCTGCTCGGAGAGGAACTGGTGCCGCTCCTCCAGCGCCGCGAACTCCTCAAGAGCCAGCGGGTTCACCTTTCCCAGCTGCTGGTACGCCCGCTCCGCGGCCTTGAGCCGCTTCTCCTGCTCCGAACGGACGAACGGGCGCGGCTGGTTGCGCGGATGCTCCGGGTCCTCCGGGAGCTCCTCGCCCTCGGCGGGCGGCGACGGCGGTACGAGCTGATGGGGGCCGTACTCGGAGACCAGACCGGCCGGCTCGACGCCCAGCTCCTCCAGGGCCTTGGTCTCCAGCTGCTCGATCCGCATTCGCTTCTCGGCGCCGAGGACCTCGCCCCGGTGGACGGAGTCGGTCAGCTTGTCCAGCTCGGCCTTCAGCTCGCGCCCCCGGTTGCGGGCGGCGGACAGGCCCTGTTCGCGCGCGCCCTTCGCCGCGTCGGCGAGCGCACGCTCCTGCTCTGCCCGGACGAGGGAGACCTCGATGTGGGCGAGCAGCTGCCGGGCCCCGGCGGCCACGGCGCCGGCGACCGCCGCCTCGTGCCGCAGCCGGGCGCGCCGCTGCTCGGCACGCGCGCGTGCCTCGCGTTCGGCGCGGGCGCCCCGGTCGAGCGAGTCGGCCCGTCCGGCGAGGCCCTTGACCCGTTCCTCGTGGGTACGGAGCTGGAGGCGGGCCTCCATCTCCGTCTGGCGCGCGTTGGCGCCGTCGGCGGCGAGCCGGTCGCGCACGGAGGTGTCGGGCTCCTCCTCGGCGGGCGCCTCCTCGGCGACGAGCAGCCGCTCGGCGAGCTCCTCCGCCTCGTACAGCGCCTTCTCCAGGGCCTCGTCGGCGCGGGCGGCGGCGGCCGCCGTCCGCTCGGCCTCCCCCGCCGCGCCCCTGGCCTGTCCGGCGAGCCGGCCCAGCTGCTGGGCGACATGGGACTTCTCGCGGTCTGCGGCACGGCGGCGTTCGGCCAGCTCCTCCACGAGCGCGGCGGCGGCGCGGCGCGCGTCGGTCGCGGCCTGCTGGGCGGCGGCGAGCTCCTCGCAGCGGGACTCCAGCTCCTCCAGCTCGGCGGCCGCCTCGTCGACGGAGGCCTGCACTTCGAGGAGGCTCGGCGCCCCGGCGGAGCCGCCCTGGGCGTAGTGCGCCCCGAGCAGGTCCCCCTCGTCGGTGACGGCGGTCAGCCCGGGGTGCGCGTGGACGAACTCCTCGGCCTCCTCCAGCGTCCCGACGAGGACGATCCCGTCGAGCAAGCGGCGTACGGCGCCCATGAGTTCGTCGGGCCCCCGGACGAAGTCGGCGGCGCGAGGGCGGCCCGCGGTGTCGGTCTCCCGGGCCGCCGGTTCCTGGGCGCCCGTCAGCAGCAGCGCGGCGCGGCCCGCGTCCTGCTTGCGCAGGAGGCGCAGGGCCTCGGCCGCCGCGCGAGGGCCGGTGACGGCGACGGCGTCCGCCGCGGCGCCGAGGGCGGCGGCGAGCGGGATCTCGTATCCGGGGGTGACGGTGAGGAGTTCGGCGGCCGGGCCGAGCAGGCCGGTCAGGCTGTCCCGGGCGCCGAGCAGGGCCCCCGTGCCGTCCTTGCGGCGCAGCCCCAGCGAGAGCGCCTCGTGGCGGGCCCGGGTCGCGGCGCGGCGGCGGTCGGCGGCGGTGGCGGCCTCGCGGGCGGCCGTCAGCGCGGCCTCCGCCTCGGCGAGGGCGCGGCGGGCCGCCTCGTACCGCTCCCCCAGCTCGGTGTCGTCCGCGTCGAGCCCGTCGACCTCGGCCTTCAGCTGCTCGTACTCGCCTTGCGCGGCGACGGCCCGCTCCTGGGCCTCGTCACGGGCGGCGGCGAGCCGGTCGATCTCGGCCTGGGCGGAGGCGGCGCGCGAGCGGGCGGCGTTGACCTGGCCGTGCAGCCGGGCGAGGCCCTCGCGCCGGTCGGCGATGGCGCGGGCCACGTCCTTGAGGCGGCGCTCCTCGACGGCGAGTTCGCGCTCCAGGTCGGCGCGGTGGGCGACGGTGTCCTCCAGGGCGCGTTCGGCGGCCTCCAGGGCGGCCTCCAGCTCGGCCTCCTGCTCGCGGATGCGGGCGGCCTCGCGCTCCATGTCCTCCGGGTCGCGGCCCCGGCGCTCCTCCGGCGGCTGGGCGGTGGCACTCTTCACGCGCGCGTCGGCGAGGGAGATCGTGCCCCTGACGCGCTCGGCGAGCTGGGAGAGTTCGTACCAGGTCTGCTGGGCGCGCTGGAGGCGCGGGGCGAGCCGGCGGACCTCGTCCTCCAGGTCGGCCTCCTTCGCGAGCGCGGCCTTCAGCTCGTTCTCGGCGCTCTCCTTGCGCTCCTTCAGCGCGGCCTCGTCGGCGACCTCGGCCTTCAGCGCCTCCTGGAGCCGTACGAGGTCGTCGGAGAGCAGCCGCAACCGGGCGTCGCGCAGATCGGCCTGGATGACGGCGGCCCGGCGTGCGACGGCGGCCTGGCGGCCGAGGGGCTTGAGCTGGCGGCGCAGTTCGTCGGTGAGGTCCTGCACGCGCGCGAGGTTGGCCTGCATCGCGTCGAGCTTCCGCAGCGCCTTCTCCTTGCGCTTGCGGTGCTTGAGGACGCCGGCCGCCTCCTCGATGAAGGCGCGGCGCCCCATCGGGTCGGCGTGCAGGACGGAGTCGAGCTGGCCCTGGCCGACGATGACGTGCATCTCGCGGCCGATGCCGGAGTCGGAGAGCAGGTCCTGGATGTCGAGCAGGCGGCAGGTGTCGCCGTTGATCTGGTACTCGCTGCTGCCACCCCGGAACATGATCCGGGTGATGGTGACCTCGGCGTAGTCGATGGGCAGCGCGCCGTCGGAGTTGTCGATCGTCAGCGAGACCTCGGCGCGGCCGAGCGGCGGCCGGCCGGTCGTGCCGGCGAAGATGACGTCCTCCATCTTGCCGCCGCGCAGCGACTTGGCGCCCTGCTCGCCCATGACCCAGGAGAGCGCGTCCACGACGTTGGACTTGCCGGATCCGTTCGGCCCGACGACACACGTGATTCCAGGTTCGAACCGCAGGGTCGTGGCGGATGCGAACGATTTGAAACCACGGAGGGTCAGGGCCTTGAGATGCACGCCCCCGGACTCTACCTGGGGTCGCGCGTTTCACCCATGAACGTGCAGGGCACACCCTCCGGTAAGAACCGGGGGTGTGACGTGGGGGACTCAAGAAAGAAGGGACGCCGGAGCGTCCCTTGCATATCTAGCTGTGCCAGCGAGAGTGTTTCTCACCTTGCCCCGGCACGGGGCTGACTGTCGGGGCTGACTGTCCTGTGATGCCGACCGTCAGGTGAGCGCAGGCTCCGCCTTGGGAACGTCGAGGTCGATGCTGTCCAGCAGCGACTCGCCATGCTGTGCGGCGGCAGCGTTGAGCGCGTCGTTCTCGGACTGAATCCGTACAAGCTCGGACTCGAGGTCCTGGACGCGCTGCTGAAGCCGTCGCATCTCGGCGAGGAGTCGCGGGTCGGAGCCGCCGACGTAACCGAGAAGCGCCTTTGCCATGATGGATGGTCCTCCACACTGAGTGACCGACCGAAGCGGTTGGGTCGTGAGGGATTTTCGCACCCGCGGTGCTCGGCAGCAGGTGATGTCGTGCCGGATTCCTACTGCCAAACAGCTAAGGTGCGCGGGGCTTCCAGAGTCTCACCAAAAAGTTTGACGGTCAACACGATCACGCCCCGTATCAAGGGGCGACCGGGGGGTCCGCGGCCGCACAACGGGCGGCGGCGCCTCGCAACTCGGTGCCTCAGGGGCGTATCGATCATCCTTCCTCGCACGGCCACGCACCGCAAGACCTTCTCGGCAACCAGCAGGTCATTTCCCCTTCGGCGCCCCTTCGCCGAACGTCCGCCCGAGGACCGCGCGGACCATCGGACGGAGGGTCGCCGAGGGGGCGTCAGCGGACGGCGAAGCCGTCGTAGCCGCCGCGCGGCGTGTCCCAGATCTCGGTGACTCCGTCCACCCGCCCGGGAGTGTCGGCGGAGCGGAGCCAGTCGAGCAGACGGTGGCAATTCTCACTCGGTCCCTCGGCCACGACCTGGACGCGCCCGTCGTCGAGGTTGAGGGCGAAGCCGACGAGCCCTCCGATCTCCAGCGCGTTTGCCCTGGTGAACCAGCGGAAGCCCACTCCCTGTACTCGGCCGCGCACCCAGGCGGTGAGCCGTACGTCTTCGTTCATGGCTGAACGCTAACGGGCCAATTGCCCAAGAGGCACGTCAGCCCCGTGCGTCATGGCGTACAGTCCCGACCGAACGAGGCTCACCCGTTCGGGCGTGCTCGTTCGAGGGCCCTCGACCGGGTCCGCGAAAGCAAAGATCAGCAAAGACCGCAGCACAGGACGACAGGAAGGCAGAGGAGATGGGACGCCATCGCAGGAGGCGCGGCGCGCCCGTGCGCACCGGGCTGCTCGCCGCCTCCGCCGCGGTCGCGGTCGGAGCGGTCGCCGTCACCTCGGGCCTGCTGCCCGGCGGGGACACGCTGACCGTGGGCAGCGCGGGTACGGGCAAGGAGCAGAGCCAGTCCCGGCAGGCGCCGGAGCTGACGACGCAGGGCGGCTCGTCCGCGACGCCGACGAGCCCGTCGGCCTCCACGTCCCCCTCTGCCTCCGCGTCCAAGAAGCCCGCCGCCACCGTCAAGCCGTCCCCCTCCGCGACCCCGTCGAAGACGGCCAAGCCGAAGCCCTCGAAGTCGAGCGCCTCGGCGACGCCCAAGAAGCCGGCCCAGCCGTCGCAGACGGCGAAGCCGAAGCCGGCCCCGACGACCACCAAGCCCGTCCCCCGCACCCAGGCGCCCACGGCGCCCGCCACTCCGACCGTGAGCCGCGCCTCGGCCGCCGAGGCGGAGGTCGTCCGGCTCGTCAACGAGGAGCGGGCGAAGGTGGGCTGCAGCGCGGTCCGCTCGGACGCGGCCCTCGCGCAGCTCGCGGGCGCGTTCAGCCAGGACATGGCCGAGCGGGGCTTCTTCGACCACACGGACCCGGACGGCGACACCCCGTGGGAGCGGGCCCGCCAGGCGGGCGTCACCGGCATGGGCGGCGAGAACATCGCCCGTGGCCAGGCGGACGCGGCGGCCGTGATGGAGTCCTGGATGAACAGCGACGGTCACCGCGCGAACATCCTCAACTGCGACTACACGGCGCTCGGTGTCGGCGTGCACTTCGCCGACGGCGGCCCGTGGTGGACGCAGGACTTCGGCTTCTGAGCCCCTTCAGGCGGACACTAACTTCTGGTGAGCGCTGTGCGGCAGTACGGTGCCGGAGTACCGTGAAGACATGAGTGACGACCTCGCCTTCGACGTCTTCGCCCGGGCCTGTCAGTCACGGGTCACGCTGGAGCATGTGACCGGACGGTGGGGCGGTCTCACCCTCTGCGCGCTCCACGAGGGCTCGTTCCGCTTCAACGAGCTGCGGCGCCGGGTCGACGGGGTGAGCGAGAAGATGCTGTCGCAGACCCTCCATGCCCTGGAACGCGACGGGCTGGTGCACCGCGAGGCACAGCCGACGAACCCGCCCCGGGTGGACTACACCCTCACGCCGCTGGGCCGCGACGTCGCCGAGCGCCTGGTCGGACTGATCGAGCTGGTCGAGGGCCGGATGCCGGAGGTCCTGTCGGCGCGCGAACGGTACGACGCGGCGCGGGAGACGAGAACGCCGGTGACGACGGGCCGGTGACGACGGACCCGAAGGCGGCCGACCCGAAGACGGCCGGGCCGGTGACGACGGCCCGCGAGGTGGTCAGGCCGTAGCGCGGGGCGGGCGCTGGCAGCGCGGGCAGAAGTAGCTCGACCGGTTCATCCAGGGCCGCCGTCGCATCAAGGTCCCGCAGCGGCGGCACGGCTCGTCCTCGCGCCCGTAGGCGTCCAGCGAGCGGTCGAAGTAGCCCGACTCGCCGTTCACGTTCACGTACAGGCTGTCGAAGCTGGTCCCGCCCGCGGCGAGGGCCTCGTTCATGACGTCCCGGATGTGCTGGAGCAGCTCGGCCGAGCGAGGGCGGGTGAGCCCGGCGGTCGGGCGGTCGTAGTGCAGCCTGGCGCGCCAGAGCGCCTCGTCCGCGTAGATGTTGCCGACTCCGCTGATGAGCGTCTGGTCGAGCAGCGCCCGCTTGATCGTCGTACGGCGCAGGCGCAGGGCGGCCTGGAAGACGAGGTCGTCGAATTCCGGGTCCAGCGGGTCGCGGGCGATGTGCGCGATGACGTCGGGGAGGCCGTCCGGCGTGTTGTCGTGGAGCGAGAGGCCGCCGAAGGTGCGCTGGTCGACGAAGCGCAGCTCGGTGCCGAGCCCGTCCTGGAAGCGGACGCGGACGCGCAGGTGCTTCTCGTCCGGGGCGCTCTCGGGCTGCACGAGCAGCTGGCCGCTCATCCCGAGGTGACCGAGGACGGACAGGTCGGCGTCCGCCAGCGGAATCCAGAGGTACTTGCCGCGGCGGCGGGCGGTCCCGAAGCGGTGGCCCTTGAGACGGGCGGCGAAGTCCGCGCCGCCGGCCAGGTGCCTGCGGACGGCCCTCGGGTGGCGGACCTCGACGTCGCCCACGGTCCGCCCGTCGACCCAGCGTTCAAGACCGCGCCGTACGACCTCGACCTCGGGCAACTCGGGCACGGGACTCCTCCGGAAGGCGTACGGGAACGATGCCCGAAGCCTACCGCCGGGCCCACCCCGAACGGCCCCCGGCCGAGACCCCGGGCGCACACCCGAAAGGCCCGGCCCGGACACCTGCGACGCCCCGGCCACCGGACACCCGAAACGCCCGGCCTGACCAAGCCAGGATGTCCTGGTACCGGGCAGCCGCGACGCCCGGCCCGACCAGCCCGCGATGTCCCGGCACCGACGCCCGAAAACGCCCCGGTCCGGGACCCCTCAGGGATCCCGGACCGGGGCGTCGGAAGACGAAGGGTCAGGCGGAAGGCTCGTCGGCGGGCGTCGGCGCCCCGCCGGTCTCCGGCTGCTCGCCGGCCGCGGCCGGAACGGCGTCACCGGCGTCGCCGGCCTCGGCCTCGGCCTTCGCCGCCGCCGCACGCTCGTCCGCCGCCGCGCGAATCGCGCGCCATGCGGACTCCGCCGCCTGCTGTTCCGCTTCCTTCTTGCTGCGGCCGGTGCCGGTGCCGTACGAGACACCACCGACGCGGGCGGCAGCAGTGAAGGTCTTCTCGTGGTCCGGGCCCGTCTCCGTGACGAGGTACTCCGGAACGCCCAGACCCTCGGCCGCGGTGAGCTCCTGGAGACTGGTCTTCCAGTCCAGGCCCGCACCGAGGTTCGAGGACTTCTCGATCAGCGGGTCGAAGAGCCGGTGGACCAGCTCCGAGGCCGCGTCGAGGCCCTGGTCGAGGTAGACCGCGCCGATCACCGCTTCAAGGGTGTCGGCGAGAATGGAAGCCTTGTCCCGGCCACCCGTGCCCTCTTCGCCCCGGCCGAGCCGGATGAAGGAGCCGAGTTCGAGGCCGCGACCGACCTCCGCCAGCGCACGCGAGTTGACCACCGCGGCCCGCAGCTTGGCCAGCTGGCCTTCGGGCAGGTCGGGGTGGGTGCGGTACAGCGTGTCCGTGACCACCAGGCCGAGCACGGAGTCCCCGAGGAACTCCAGACGCTCGTTGGTGGGCAGACCGCCGTTCTCGTACGCGTACGAGCGGTGCGTCAGCGCACGCACCAGAAGGGCGGACTCGAGCTGATACCCGAGCCGCCCTTCCAGAAGCGTGTGGGACGAGGCATTGTCCGTCTTGATGGACTCAGACATCGCGCCTCTCACCAGCCACTCAGACCGAGAGGACCTGGCGCTTGTTGTAGGTGCCGCAGCTCGGGCACGCGATGTGCTGCTGCTTCGGCTCCTGGCAACGCTCACACGAAACCAGGGTGGGGACCGCAGCCTTCCACTGCGACCGGCGGTGGCGCGTGTTGCTGCGCGACATCTTCCGCTTCGGAACAGCCACGGCTACTTCTCCTGCTTCTCGTCGACGCCAGCTTCGGCGCCGCTCATGTTGTCCTTCTCATCGGTTCCCAGCGAACCGGCGAGTCCTTGCAGTGCCGCCCAACGCATGTCGACGGCATCATGGTGGTGGTCCGGGTTCTCGTTCAGGTTGGTTCCGCATTGGGAACACAGACCCGCGCAGTCCTCCCGGCACACCGGCTGCATCGGCAGTGCGAGCACCACCGCATCACGCAGCAGGGGTTCGAGGTCGAACATGCCGTCCTCGAGGGGGATCATGTCCTCGTCGTCCTCGGCTTCGTCGTCCGCGGCCGCCTTGGAGCGGCCCCGGTCGTCGGAGTCGGGGTACGAGAACATCTCCTGGAAGTCCACGTCGAGATCAAGCTCGACGGGCTCCAGACACCTTACGCACTCCCCCTCGGCCGATGCACGGGCGGTGCCTGTGACAAGCACCCCTTCCATGACCGACTCAAGACGGAGATCGATCTCCACGGGCGCGCCTTCCGGCACACCGATGACCCCTTCGACACCGAGGTTCGTGGGGGCCTCGACCGAGCGGGAGATCCGCTGAAGGGCACCAGGACGCCGCCCCAGCTCGTGCGTGTCGAACACGAGGGGGTTGCGGTGGTCAAGGCGCGTGCTCAGGGCTCTTCCTGCTTTCGGTTCGTGGGGGGCTGCCGTGTTCGAATCGAGAGACGAAGCGGGCAGCAGGGATCGCGGGCATACGCGCGACCGAAGAGCCAGGATACTGGACGCTTCGCTCAGGGCCCAATCGGCCCCCGGGCCCGCTCGCTCAGTGAATCTGGCCCTGGCCGTGGCCCTGCTCGTACTGCCGCAGCTGCTCCAGGTCGATCATGCTCGTGTCGAAGAAACTGGTCTCGTCGAGCGCGGCGGCCTGCGGCTGGTGCTGCGGCTGCTGGTCGTAGCCGTACTGCTGCTGGTCGTAGCTGTACTGCTGCTGGTAACCGTACGGGTCCGGCTGCTGCTGGTACGCGTACGGGTCCTGGGGCTGCGGCTGCTGGTAGCCGTACGGGTCCGGCTGCTGCGCCGGGATCTGCGGGACCTGCTGGTGGACGGGCTGCCGGACCGGCTCGGGGTCGGCCAGCTCCGCGAGTCCTGCGAGGTAGTCCGCGTCGCTGGTGTGGATGGAGCCGCCCGCCGCGTCCTGGGCGGCCATGTGCGCGCCGAGGTCGTCCGTGGCGATGCGTCCGTGCAGCTTCTGCCGGCCCCGGCCGACGGCCTCCAGGGTCTTGGAGAGGACGGCCTCGAAGGCGCCGAGCTTGGCGTCGACGTACTCGTCGGCCCGGTGGATCAGCGTCTGCGGGTCCGTGCTGTGCTCGGGGGCGTCCTCGTCGGCGTAGCCCTGCTCGTCCAGGCCCGGGCCGCGGCCGAGCAGCTTCTCGCGGCCGCGGTCGACGGAGCCGATGGTCTTGTTGAGGACGACCTCGAAGTTGGCGAGCTTGGAGTCGACGTAGTCGTCGGCCTCGGCGCGGATCTCCTCGGCCTCCCGGCGGGCCTCGGAGAGGATCCGGTCCGCCTCGTCCTGGGACTGGCGGGCGACCTGGGTGTCCGAGATCAGCGAGCCGCGCTCGGCATGGGCGGCCGAGATGATCCGCTCGGCCTCCTGGCGGGCGTGCTCCACCATCTGCTCCCGGCCGCCGAGGAGCTCCTGGGCCTGGGCCAGGGAGCCCGGCAGGGCCTCCCGCACCTCTTCGAGCATGGCGAGCAGCTCGGCGCGGTTGACCACGCAGGACGCCGACATGGGCATGGAGCGGGCGTTTGTGATCGTGGAAACGATCTCGTCGAGCTTCTTCTGCACGTCCACCGGGTGCTCGCCACTCTCTACAGCTGGATGGAGACGGACGGGACGACTGTAAGGGCAGTCGTCCCCCGCCGGACACCTGGTGACGGACCGTCAGGGACGGTCGCTCGGGGTCACTGCTGGGAGCGCCGCTCGGCGAGGCGCTCGGTGAGCCGGCCGAGGACGGCCGGCGGGACCAGGTGGGAGACGTCGCCGCCCCACGCGGCGACCTCCTTGACCAGGGAGGACGACAGGAAGCTGTAGGTGGGGTTGGTGGGGACGAACAGGGTCTCGACGCCCGAGAGCCCGTTGTTCATCTGCGCCATCTGCAGCTCGTAGTCGAAGTCGCTGACCGCGCGCAGGCCCTTGACGATCGCGGGGATGTCGCGCTGCTTGCAGAAGTCGACCAGGAGGCCGTGGAAGGACTCGACCTCGACGTTGCCGAAGTCGGCGGTGACCTCGCGGATCAGCTCGATCCGCTCGTCGACGGTGAACAGGCCCTGCTTGGACTGGTTGATCATCACCGCGACGTGTACGACGTCGTACAGCTTGGAGGCGCGGGCGATGATGTCGAGATGTCCGTTGGTGATGGGGTCGAATGACCCCGGACAGACGGCGCGGCGCAACTTGGGTCCCTCGCTCTCCGGTCCGGTCATCGTGCGTCTTCGCACGTAGAGGCGGCGCGACCGTACCAAAACGTTCCCTCGCCGTAGCGACGGGACCGCAATGGCTCGAAACCGGCCGGCCAGCCGAATTCCCCGCCTCGGGTGCTGCGTTCCACGGTGACGACGGCGTCCTCCGCGATCCAGCCCCCGGAGCGGAGTGTGAGCAGGATCTCCCGAAGATCGTCGTCGGAGACGGCGTACGGGGGATCGAGGAAGAGGAGGTCGTACGGCTCCGCCGGGGGCGGGCCCGTGACGATCTGTTCGGCCTTGCCGGTGCGCAGTTCGGCGCCGGGCAGGGCGAGGGCGCGGATGTTCTCCCGTACCGTCTTCGCCGCGCGCGGATCGGCCTCGACCAGAAGGGCGTGGGAGGCGCCCCGGGAGAGGGCCTCCAGGCCGACGGCGCCCGAGCCCGCGTACAGGTCGGCGACGCGGGTCCTGTGGAGCGTGCCGAGGAGCGCCTCCCAGGTGGAGAAGAGGCCCTCGCGCGCCCGGTCGGAGGTCGGGCGGGTGCCGTTGCCGGGCGGCACGGCCAGTCGGCGTCCGCCGGCGGTACCGGCGATCACGCGGGTCATGGGAGGTCCTTGTTCGTTGCTTCGGTGCTCGGGTCTGTGCCTCCACGATATGGCCGGTGAGCGCTGTGTGACGTCACCCCTTCTCCAGGAACTCCTCCCGCTCCTTGTCCAGGAGGGCGTCGAGCGCGGTGCGCAGCTCGGGGTGGTCGGTGAGGTCGGGGTCGGCCAGGACGACGGCGGTGGCCTCCTCGCGGGCGGCGGCGATGACCTCCTCGTCGTCGATGACGGTGAGCATCCGCAGCGAGGAGCGGACGCCGGACTGGGCCTGGCCGAGGACGTCGCCCTCGCGGCGCTGCTCCAGGTCGATCCGGGAGAGCTCGAAGCCGTCGAGGGTGGAGGCGACGGCGCCGAGGCGCTGGCGGGCGGGACTGGCCTCGGGCATCTCGGTGACGAGGAGGCAGAGGCCGGGGGCGGAGCCTCGGCCGACGCGGCCGCGGAGCTGGTGGAGCTGGGAGACGCCGAAGCGGTCGGCGTCCATGATCACCATGGCCGTGGCGTTGGGAACGTTCACGCCGACCTCGATGACGGTGGTGGCCACGAGGACGTCGACCTCGCCTGCGGCGAAGCGGCGCATGACGTCGTCCTTGTCGTCCGGGTGCATCCGGCCGTGCAGGACCTCGACGCGGAGGCCGGCGAGCGGGCCGGCGCGGAGCTTCTCGGCGACCTCCAGGACGGCGAGCGGCGGCCGCTTCTCGGCCTCGTCCTCGGGGGATGCCTTCTGCTTCTGCTTCTTCTTCTCGTCCTCGTCGTCGCCGATGCGGGGGCAGACGACGTACGCCTGGTGGCCGTTCTCCACCTCCTCGCGCACGCGCTCCCACGCGCGCGTGAGGAAGTGCGGTTTGTCGGCGGCGGGGACGACATGGCTGGCGATCGGGGAGCGTCCGGCCGGCAACTGGTCCAGGACGGAGGTCTCCAGGTCGCCGAAGACGGTCATGGCGACCGTGCGTGGAATCGGCGTGGCGGTCATGACGAGCAGGTGCGGCGGCTGCTTGCCCTTGCCCCTGAGGGCGTCGCGCTGCTCCACGCCGAAGCGGTGCTGCTCGTCGACCACGACCAGGCCGAGGTCGTGGAACTGCACCTTGTCCTCGATCAGCGCGTGTGTGCCGATGACGATCCCGGCCTCGCCCGTGACCAGGTCGAGCAGGGCCTGCCGCCGTCCCGCCGTGCCCATGGAGCCGGTGAGCAGCACGACCTTGGTGGCGTGCTCGGCGCCGCCGAGCATCCCTCCCATGGCGAGCTCGCCCATCATCTCGGTGATCGACCGGTGGTGCTGCTGGGCGAGGACCTCCGTCGGGGCGAGCATCGCGGCCTGTCCCCCGGCGTCGACGACGGCGAGCATGGCCCGCAGGGCCACCATCGTCTTGCCGGAACCGACCTCGCCCTGGAGGAGGCGGTGCATGGGGTGGTCGGTGGCGAGGTCGTCGAAGATCTCCTTGGAGACCTTCTTCTGGCCGTCGGTGAGGGTGAAGGGGAGTGTGGCGTCGAAGGTGTCGAGGAGTCCGCCGGGGGTGGCGGTACGGGGCACGGCGGGCAGTTGGGTGTCCGCGTACCGGCGGCGGGCGAGGGCGACCTGGAGGACGAAGGCCTCGTCCCACTTGAGCCGCTGCCGGGCGTCCTCGATGTCGGCCTTCGTACGGGGCCGGTGGACCTTCTGGAGGGCCTCGGGCAGCTCGGCGAGGCCGCGGCCCTCGCGCAGGGCGGGCGGCAGCGGGTCGGCGAGCCCGGCCCAGCCGGTGGCCTCCAGGGAGTCCAGGGCGATGGAGACGGACTGCTCGATGGTCCAGGACTCCAGCTGCTTGCAGGCGGGGTAGATCGGCAGCAGTTCGTTCGCGAACGCCTTGACCGTCTCGTCGCTGCTCTCGGCGTCCAGGAGTTTGTACTCGGGGTGGGTGAGCTGGAGCTTGCGGTTGAAGACCCCGACCTTGCCGGCGAACATCCCGCGCCGGCCCGGCAGCAGCTCCTTCTGGTGGAAGTGGACGGCCCGGCCGAAGAAGACGAGCTGCATCCGGCCGCTGCCGTCGGTGATCGTGACCTCCAGGCGCTGGCCCTTGCCCCGGCCGCCCTTGTTGAACGTCAGCACGCGGGCGTCGGCCACCTGCGCGACCACCGTGACGTGCTCGTCCAGCGGCAGGTCGGCGAGGGCGGTGAGCTCGCCGCGCTCGGCGTACCGCCGGGGATAGTGGTGGAGGAGGTCCCCGACCGTCCGCAGGTCGAGGTGCTCGGCCATCACCTTCGCGGTGGCGGCGCCGAGGAGGTTCTTGAGGGGTTCGTCGAGCACTGGCACGCGTTCCATTGCACACCACCGCACTGACACCCGTCTCGCAGGCTGTGGAAAACTCCTGTTCACGTCGGCGCCGTGGCCCCTAGGATGACGCGGCACCCTCCCCGCTCCGCGATCACCGCCCGCCGGGATCGCCCGACCCGCGCCGTCGCTCGTCCCCCCACCGGCGCAGCGACGATGACTGCTGATCAGACACCGCACACCTTCCAGGTCGATCTGCGCGGACTCGTGGATCTCCTCTCCCACCACCTCTATTCGAGCCCGCGGGTCTATCTGCGCGAACTGCTGCAGAACGGCGTGGACGCGATCACCGCGCGCCGTGCCGAGCAGCCGGACGCCCCCGCGCGCGTCCAGTTGTACGCGGACGGCGCCGTCCTGCGCGTCGAGGACACCGGCATCGGTCTGACCGAACGGGACGTGCACAGTCTGCTGGCCACGATCGGCCGCAGTTCGAAGCGGGCCGACGCCGCCGGGATCGCGAGCGCGCGGGCCGAGTTCCTCGGCCAGTTCGGCATCGGCCTGCTCGCCTGCTTCGTCGTCGCCGCCGAGATCCGGGTGGTCAGCCGCAGCGCCCGGACGCCCGCCGAACCGCCGGTCGAGTGGACCGCACGCGACGACGGTTCGTACACCGTCCGTACGCTCCCGGACAGCGCGCGTCCGGAGCCGGGCACCACCGTCCACCTCACCGCGCGCCCCGGCTCCGGGGAGTGGCTGGCCGAGGAGCGGGTCCTCGGGCTGGCCCGCGCGTACGGCTCCCTCCTCCCGTACGAAGTACGGGTCGGGGACCAGCCGGTCACCGACCTTCCGGCGCCGTGGGACCGGGCCTATCCGAGCCCGTCCGCCCGGCGGGTCGCGCTGGCCGGTCACTGCCAGGAGACCTTCGGTTTCACCCCGCTCGACTCGATCGACCTGGACCTGCCGCTGGCCGGGATCCGGGGCGTGGCGTACGTGCTGCCCTCCGCCGTCAGCCCGGCCCAGCGCGCCGGGCACCGGGTGCACCTGAAGGGCATGCTGCTCACGGAGCGGGCGGACGGGCTGCTGCCCGACTGGGCGTTCTTCGTGCGCTGTGTCCTCGACACGGACTGCCTGCGGCCGACGGCCTCGCGCGAGGCGCTGTACGAGGACGAGACGCTGGCGGGCGTACGGGACGCGCTGGGCGCGGCCGTACGGGACTGGCTCGGCGGGCTGGCCGCGGGCGACCCTGAACGTCTGGAGGAGTTCCTGGCCGTCCACCACCTCGGGGTGAAGTCGCTGGCCCGGCACGACGGCGAGATGCTGCGGACGATGCTGCCGTGGCTGCCGTTCGAGACGACGGACGGCAGGCTCTCGCTGGAGGAGTTCGCCCGCCGTCACCCGGTCGTGCACTACACCCGTACCGTCGAGGAGTACCGGCAGGTCGCCGCGATCGCGACCGCGCAGGGCATCGGTGTGGTCAACGGCGGCTACACGTACGACACCGAGCTGGTCGAACGCCTCCCCGCGGCCCGTCCGGGCACGGCCGTCACCGAGCTGGACGCCGACACCGTCACGGCCCATCTCGACTCCGTCGACCCGGCGCAGGAGCTGGCCCTCTCGGCCTTCCTGTCGGTGGCGCGCGCGACTCTGGACCCTCTGGGGTGCGACGTGTCGCTGCGCTCCTTCCATCCGCTGACCGTGCCCGCGCTGCACCTGGACGACCGGGCGGCCCGTCACGAACAGGCCCGGGCGGAGGCCGAGGGGCAGGCGGACGACCTGTGGGCCGGGATCCTCGGCTCGTTGCGCGGCAGCGCGCCGAGGGCCCGGCTGGTCCTCAACCACCTGAATCCGGTGATCCGCCGGATCGGTTCGCTCGACGACCAGGAACTGGCGGGGACGGCCGTCGAGGCGCTGTACGGGCAGGCGCTGCTGATGGCGCAGCGGCCGCTGCGGCCGGCCGACTCGGCGCTGCTCAACCGGGCCTTCGCGGGGCTGCTCGCCTGGGCCACGCACCACGGGGAGAACGAGGCATGACCCTGACCTTCGAGGCCCTGCGCGAGGCCCTGCGGGAGAACGCGCGGCAGCCGGAGGGGCCGGCACGCAACGCCTGCGCCGAGCGGCTGCTGCTGGAGGCCGAGCAGCTCGGCGAGCCGCTGGCCGTCATCGAGGCGCTCGGACACCAGCTCCAGGCGTACAACTACAGCTCCGAGAAGGCGAAGATGTTCGTGCCCTTCTCGCGGCTGCTGCGGATGTGGGACGACAACCCGGGCGACTTCGACGCGTACGAGACGCACACCCTGCACTGGGTCTTCAAGTGGGTCTCCAGCGGCATGCTCGACCAGCCGCACATCCCGCTGGCGTCGATCGAGAAGTGGCTCGGCGAGATGGAGCACCGCTACCGGCTCGCGGGCCACTCCGAACGGGCCGTGCGCCAGAGCGAGTTCCGGGTGGCGCGGCACATCGGCGACCTGGCGCGGGCGGAGCGGGCGTACGCGGCGTGGCTGGCGGCCGACCGGGACCGGATGGCCGACTGCCACGCGTGCGAGCTGCACGGGCAGGGCGGGTGGTCGGCGGAGCTCGGCGACGACGAGCAGGCGCTGCGGACCTGGGAGCCGGTGCTGTCCGGCGAGCACACCTGCGCGCACGAACCGCACGCGGTCCTCGCCTCATCGCTGCTGCCGCTGGTGCGGCTCGGCCGGGCCGACGAGGCGCGGGTGAACCATCTGCGGGGCTACCGCCTGGTGCGGCCGATGGAGAGCATGCGCGGCGCGGTGGCGGACCACATCGAGTTCTGCGCGCTGACCGGGAACGAGGCGCGGGGCCTGGAGATCCTGGCGGAGCGGCCGGCGTACCTCACCGACAGCGGCGCCCCGGACAGCCTGCTGGACTTCCTGTCCGTGACGGCGCTGCTCATGGACCGGCTGGTGGCGCTGGGCCTCGGCGGGCAGTCGGTCCCCGGTCCCGCGAGGACGACGGGCGCGCCGTGGACGGCCGCCGAACTGGGCGCCCACGCGCGCGTGGAGGCGCTGGCGATCGCGCGGCGCTTCGACGAGCGCAACGGCACGGGGCGGGTGAGCGAGCGGGCGCGGGCCCGGATGGACGCGGCGCCGCTCCTCGACCGGCTGCCGCTGGGGGTACGGGCGGCGGGACCCGTGGCGGCTCCCGTGCCCGTACCGGTGCGTGCGCCGGAGCCCGCGGTGGAACCGCGCGACCTGCCGGCCAAGGCGCGACGCCTCTCGGCGGGGCGGAACCCGGCCGCGCGCGAGGCGTGGCAGGCGGTCGCGTCGGCGGTGGCGGCAGGGACCCTGGAACTGGACGCGCTCGGCCGGGCCGAACTGGACGACCACCGGGCCATGTCGATGGACGAGGGCCCGGCGGAGTCGGTCCGGCTGTTCCTGCGCGCGGCGGAGGGCTACGAGGCGGCGGGCGACCCGGGCGAGGCGCGGGCCGCCCGCGCGCGGGCCGCGTACGCGATGGCTCTCGACGGGCGCGTGGCGGAGGCGACGGAGGCCGTCGAGGAGGCGATCAGCGGTCTCCTCGCCCTCCACGCCGAGGGCGCGGCGACCCCCCGGCAGACGGCCGGCGCGCTGCTGGGCCGTGTACGGATGGCGCTGCTGCGGCTGCACGAGGAGGAGGGCGCGGAGCCCGAGGCGCTCGTGGCGGCTCTCGACGCCCTGTTCGCGTTCGCCGCGCCGTACGGTGACGATCCGCTGATCGCGGACCGGGTCGCCGAGGCGGAGGCCGTACGCGGGGATCTGGCGGCGCACGCGGGGGACGCCGAGGAGGCCGTACGGCAGTACGCGTACGCCGCCGAGCTGTGGCACGGGGCCGGGTTGCCCTGGTACGCCGCCGAGGCCGAGGCCCGGCTCTCGCGGGCCGCCCTGCACATCGGCGACCTGGACACCGCCGAGGGCGCGGCCCGCGCGGCCCTGGACCACGGGGCCGAGCACGCCGGGCCCTCCGGGCAGGCCCGGCTCCGGCTCCAGCTCGCCGAAGTCCTCGGCGCGGTGGGCCGTTTCGGCGAGGCGGCGGCGCACGCGCTCGAAGCGGCGCACTGGGCCGACGAGGCCGGCGAGAGCCGGGGCAGCGGCGCGTACGCCCGGCACCAACTGGGCGGTTGGCTGCTGCGGGAGTCCCGGATCGAGGAGGCGGCGGCGATTCTGGAGTCCGTGCTGCCGGACCTGTCCGTGGAGGAGCACGGCGACGGGATGGTCGTCCAGACGCTGTGGTGGCTCGGCGAGTGCCTGGTGGCGCTGAACGAGCCCCGCTCGGCGGCGGAGCGGTGGCTGCGGGCGGCGGAGCTGGCGAAGGAGTGGCCGGAGCAGCGGGACCACGCGATGCTCGCGAACCTCGCGGGACAGGCGCTGCTCCAGGCGGAGCTGCGGCCTCAGGCCGCGGCGGCGTACGAGCGGGCGGGCGAGCTCTGGCGCGAGCTGGGCGACATGGCCGCGTACGTCAGGACCCTGCGGGTGCGGGCCTGGATCTCCGGCGCGGACGGGGGCGGGCGGGAGCTCATGGACGCGGCGGCGGAGGCGTGCGGGGACGACGTGGTGGCGCGGGGCGACACGTTCGCGCAGGCGGCCGAGCTGCTCGCGGACTCCGACGACCTGGAGGGCGCGTTGTCGTACGCCGCGCGCGCGGCGGCCGACTTCGACTCGGCCGGCCCGGAGTTCCGCGACCGGCGGACCGCGGCGGAGCTGCTCGCGGCGTGGCTCCACGTCCGCCTGGAGGATGGAACGGCGGCAGGCGCGCTGGCGCGCGGGGTGCTCGCGGAGTACGGCTCGTCCTCGGAGGGGGAGGCGGCGGAACGGCGAGCGGAGGCGGAGGCCGTTCTGGAGCGCGTCGGTTCGTGACGGGCGGGCCGAGGCGCGGGCGAGTTCCCCCGGCGGTGCCCCGCCCGGAGGGGCAGGTCTCGGGCCGGGCTTCGGGCGTGGGGTTTACTCCACGCCGATCAGCAGCGGCGGCGCGCCGGCGGAGGCGGAGGCCGTTCCGGAGCGCGTCGGTTCGTGACCGGCGGCCCAGTGCGCGGGCGAGTTCCCCCCAGCGGTGCCCCGCCCGGACGGGCACGTGGCCGGGCTTCGGGCGTGGGGTTACTCCACGCCGATCAGCAGCGGCGGTGCGCCTGCGCCCGCGTTGTACGTCGCGGTGTCGACCGCCAGGTACGTCTCGCGGACGTGCCGTTCCAGGGCGGCGGCCAGCGGCGCTGGGGTCTCGTCCGAGACGATCAGGGTCACCAGCTCGCCGCCCGCCGACAGCATCCGGTCCAGGACCGTGCGGGCCGTCGTCGTCAGGTCCTGGCCGATGACCGCGACGTCGCCCTCGATCAGGCCGAGGACGTCACCGGCCTGGCAGACGCCGGCCGACGTGAAGGACTGGCGTTCGGCGACGGCCAGTTCGGCGTACCGGGTCGCCCCCGCCGCCGCCGTCATGGCCACCACGTCCTCGTCGAAGCGCCGGTCCGCCTCGTGGACCGCGAGGGCCGCGATGCCCTGGACCGCCGCCCGGGTCGGGATCAGGGCGACCCGGATGCCCTCCGCGCGGGCCTGCTCGGCCGCCGCGCCCGCCGTGTGCCGCAGGTCGGTGTCGTTGGGCAACAGCACGACCTCGCGCGCGTGGGCCCGCCGGATCGCGTCGACGAGCTCCCCGCTGGCCGGCGGCTCCCCCGGCCTGGCCAGCACGGTCGTCGCGCCCGCCTCCGTGCAGAGGCCCGCGAGCCCCTCCCCCGGTACGACCGCCACGACGGCCCGCTGCAGCCGCTCCCGTACCTCCGGGACGCCCGCGAAGTGCGTGATGCGGATCCGGTGCGGGCGCCCCGCCTCCACGCCCGCCTCGACCGCCGCGCCCGCGTCGTCGACGTGGACGTGGACGTTCCACAGCCCGTCGCCGCCGACGACGACCAGGGAGTCGCCGAGCGCGTCCAGCCGGGCGCGCAGCCGCTCCACGGCGGCGTCCTCCGCCTCCAGGAGGTAGATCACCTCGAAGGCCGGCCCGTCCTCGGGGGCGCAGTCCTCGACCGAGCGCAGGGGCACGGACGCGGCGGGCGGCCGCACCTGCGCCTCGCCCGACAGGACCTCCACCAACGCGCCCAGGACGGCCACCAGGCCCCGTCCACCCGCGTCCACGACCCCGGCGCGCTCAAGTACGGCCAGTTGGGCCGGGGTGGCCTCCAAGGCCGTCCTGGCCCCCTCGTAGGCCCCTCTGGCCACCGTCACCAGGCTCCCGCCGCCCTCGCAGGCGCCGGCCGCCGCGCTCGCGACGGTCAGGATCGTGCCCTCGACCGGGTGCGCCACCGCCTCCCGGGCCGCGCGGGCCGCCGCGGCGAGCGCGCGGGCCAGGTGATCCCCGTCACGCCCGTCCGCGAGCACGGAGGCCATGCCTCGCAGCAGCTGCGAGAGGATCGTCCCGGAGTTGCCCCGGGCCCCGATCAGGGCGCCGTGGGCCATGGCCCGTACGGCGTCCGCCGCGTCGGGGTCGTCCGCCGCGAAGACCGCCTCGACCGCCTGGGCGGCGGACTCGACCGTCAGATACAGGTTGGTGCCGGTGTCCCCGTCGGCGATCGGATAGACGTTGATCGCGTCGATCTCCTCCCGCTCCCGGCCGAGCGCCTCCAGCGCCCGTACGCACCAGGACCGGACCGCTGCGGCGTCGAGGGTCTGCGGGGCTTGGGGCAACGGGTGGTCCTCCTGCCGGACGGCGTCTGGGGTGAGCTCACCGCAGGGTAGACCCGCTCGTGACCTGGGGCCGGGGCGGGGGCGGCGGTGACCGTGGTAGTTTCGTTCTACGGGAGCAGCCGTTGTATGCTGCTTCGGTTGCCCGGCGAGAGTCGGGCCATTCCTCCGGCAAGCCACTTCAGAACTCTGATTCCGGTGCGCCGGATTTCACTGTAAATCTGAAGTCTTTGGAGTGACCCGTGGCTGCCAACTGCGACGTCTGCGGCAAGGGGCCGGGCTTCGGCAACAACATTTCGCACTCGCACCGCCGTACGTCTCGTCGCTGGAACCCGAACATCCAGCGTGTGCGTGCCGTGGTCGGTCGGACGCCGAAGCGGCTCAACGTCTGCACCTCGTGCATCAAGGCCGGCAAGGTCTCGCGCTAACGCCGACGTTTCGTCGTAGCGCAGCCCCTGCGGTTGCCTTGAAGGGCCGGTTCACCTCGGTGAACCGGCCCTTCGCCATGCCCGGAAGCGATCCCCGGAGGCAAAAGCCGCCCCGGACCTGGCCGTCCGGGACCTAGCCCCGCAGGTCTGGCCGCCCAGGGCCTAGCCGCGCAGGCGCCAGCCGTGGTCGACCGGGCCGATCCCCGCGCCGAGCGCGAAGCCGGCCGCGATCGCCCCCGTCACGTACTCCTTCGCCTCCCGCACCGCCTCCGGCACGGCCAGCCCCTTCGCGAGGCCCGAGGCCACCGCCGAGGCGAGCGTGCAGCCCGTGCCGTGCGTGTGGCGGTTGTCGAAGCGCGGGGCGCGCAGCCACACCTCCTCGGTGCCGTCGGTGAGCAGATCGACGGCTTCGCCTTCCAGATGCCCGCCCTTGATCAGCGCCCAGCGCGGCCCGTACGACAGGATCGCCGCCGCCGCCTCCCGCAGATCCGCCTCCGAGGCGACCCGTACGCCCGTGAGCTGCGCCACCTCGTCCAGGTTGGGCGTGGCCACCGTGGCGACCGGCAGCAGCTTCGTCCGTACGGAGTCGAGGGCCGAGGCCGCGAGCAGCGGGTCGCCGTGCTTGGAGACGCCGACCGGGTCCACGACCACGGGCGCGTCCGTGCCCGCGAGAAGTTCGGCGACCGTCTCCACGAGCGCGGCGGAGGAGAGCATGCCGGTCTTCACGGCCTGGACGCCGATGTCGTCGACGACGGCGCGGTACTGGGCCCGTACCGCCTCCTCCGGCAGCTCCCAGGCGCCGCGTACGCCCAGCGAGTTCTGCGCGGTGACGGCGGTGATCACGCTCATGCCGTGGACGCCGAGCGCGAGCATCGTCTTCAGGTCGGCCTGGATGCCCGCGCCGCCGCCGGAGTCGGATCCGGCGACGGTCAGGACGAGGGGCAGGGGCGGGCGGTTCACTCGTGGCCTCCGAAGTGGTCCCAGCCGCCCTTGGTGTGCCAGGGCGCCCCGTCCACGGTCACCTGCGGCAGCGCGGAGGGGTTGAGGACCTCGCCGATGACCTTCCAGCGGGCCGGGAGCTTCACGTCCGGCGGGAAGGTGGCGACGATGGCGTGGTCCTCGCCGCCGGTGAGCACCCACTGCAGCGGGTCCACGCCGACCGCCTGGCCGATGTCGTTCATCTGGGTCGGGATGTCGATGAGCCCCGAGCGCAGGTCGATCCGGACCTTGCTGGCCTCCGCGATGTGCCCGAGGTCGGCGATGAGTCCGTCGCTGACGTCGCACATGGCGGTGGCGCCGAGCCCCGCTGCCGCCGGGCCCGCGTGGTACGGAGGCTCGGGCCGGCGGTGCGCCTCGACGAAGGCGCGCGGCGAACGGAAGCCGCGGGACAGTACGGCGTAACCGGCGGCGGACCAGCCGAGCCAGCCGGTGTACGCGACGACGTCGCCGGGCTGGGCGCCGCCCCTGGTGACCGGGTCGTGGTTGCGCAGGTCGCCGAGGGCGGTGATGGCGACGGTGATGGTGTCGCCGCGCACGACGTCGCCGCCGACGACGGCCGCGCCCGCGACCTGGCACTCGTCCCGCAGGCCGTCCATGAGCTCGGTCGGCCAGGTGACCGGGAGTTCGGCGGGGACGACCAGGCCGAGGAGGAGCGCGGTGGGGACGGCGCCCATCGCGGCGATGTCGGCCAGGTTCTGCGCGGCGGCCTTGCGACCGACGTCGTACGCCGTCGACCAGTCGCGGCGGAAGTGACGCCCTTCGAGGAGGATGTCCGTACTGGCCACCACGCGCCGGTCGGGCGCGGAGACGACCGCGGCGTCGTCGCCGGGTCCGATCCGTACCGCCGGGGTGGAGGTGAGCCGGGAGGTGAGCTCCCTGATGAGCCCGAATTCCCCCAGCTCTCCTACTGTGCCCTTCACCGCGTCTCACCTCGTGTTGTCGTGCGGTAACGTCGATTGGACCGTCGAATGTCCGTCAACTGTTGTCTTGCGTACGCCACACTGTGGGCGCCTCGGGGCGCGCAGGTCTCCCCGCGGCCCGCGGCGACGCGGTACCGTGGCGTCCCTTTCTCCCACAAGATCCTCGTGGCCGCCCTGGAGGTTCCGTGGTACAGGCGTACATCCTCATCCAGACCGAGGTGGGCAAGGCGTCGACCGTCGCCGAGACCATCTCCAAGATCCCGGGAGTGATCCAGGCGGAAGACGTGACGGGCCCCTACGACGTCATCGTCCGCGCCCAGGCCGACACGGTCGACGAACTGGGCCGCATGGTGGTCGCCAAGGTCCAGCAAGTGGACGGCATCACGCGGACCCTCACCTGCCCGGTCGTGCATCTGTAGCCCCCGTCTACCCTTGGCCGGTGAAGTCTTCCCACCGGCCCTTCGGCCTGCCCGCCACCGTCGCATCCGTCCTGGTGATGCTGACCGCCGCGGGCTGTTCCTCCACGGACGCCAAGGCCTCGGTCCCGGTTCCCAGCCCGCCGGTGGGGGAAGCGGCCCTCTGCCAGGCTCTGGCGAAGGAGCTTCCCGACACCGTGGCGGGGCAGGAGCGGAACGATCCGGAGCCGGATTCCGACCTGACCGCCGGGTGGGGGGACGGGGCGATCGTACTGCGCTGCGGAGTCACCCGGCCCGAAAAGATGAGCGATCCGCAGTCCCAGGGCCTCGTGGTGGCCGGCGTGCGCTGGATGCTGGAGCAGCCGGAGGGCGACGGACCCCGGTTCACCTCGGTGTACCGCGAGACGTACGTCGAGGTGAGCCTGGCCGAGCAGTACGTCCATGACGCCGGTCCGCTCGTGGATCTCGCCGCCCCCGTGCAGAAGGCCGTTCCGTGCGCGCTCGAGCCGGAGTGCTCGTAAGGAGTCGCCTCCTGGGAGCCCCGGCTCGCCCCCTAGCGCAGGCCCGTGGAGCGGGTCAGCGCGGCCTGGATCAGCCGGTCGACCAGCTCGGGGTAGCTGACGCCGCTCTCCTGCCACATGCGCGGGTACATGGAGATCGGGGTGAAGCCCGGCATGGTGTTGATCTCGTTGATCACGAAGTCGCCGTCCTCGGTGAGGAAGAAGTCGGCACGGACCAGCCCCTCGCAGGAGACGGCCTCGTACGCGGCGACCGCGAGACGCTGGACCTCGGCGGTGGCCTCGTCACCGATCGGCGCGGGGACGATCCCGGAGGCCGAGTCGATGTACTTGGCCTCGAAGTCGTAGAAGTCGTGGTCGGTGACGGGCGGGATCTCGGCCGGCACGCTGGCGCGCGGGCCGTCCTCGAACTCCAGGACGCCGCACTCGATCTCACGGCCGCGCAGCAGCGACTCGACGAGGATCTTGGGGTCGTGGCGCCGGGCCTCCTCGATGGCCTCGTCAAGCCCGGAGAGGTCGTCGACCTTGGTGATGCCCATGGACGAGCCGCCGCGGGCCGGCTTCACGAAGAGCGGCCAGCCGTGGTCGGCGGCGAACTCCACGATCTTCTTGCGGGCGGCCGCCGGGTTCTGCTCCCACTCGCGCGGCCGGATGACCTCGTACGGGCCGACGGGCAGCCCGAAGGAGGTGAACACCCGCTTCATGTACTCCTTGTCCTGGCCGACGGCGGAGGCGAGGACGCCCGCGCCGACGTAGGGGACGCCGGAGAGCTCCAGGAGGCCCTGGAGGGTGCCGTCCTCGCCGTACGGGCCGTGCAGCATGGGGAAGACGACGTCGACCTCGCCGAGGGCCTTGGGCACGGAGCCGGGCTCGGTGTACACGACCTCGCGGTTGGCCGGGTCGACGGAGAGGACGACGCCGCCCTGCTCGGACTCGGTGAGGTCCGCGACGTTCGGCAGGGAGCGCTCGGTGATCGCCATCCGCTCCGGGGCGTCGGCGGTCAGCGCCCAGCGGCCGTCCGTCGTGATGCCGATGGGCAGCACGTCGTACTTGGTCCGGTCGATGGCGCTGAGGACGGCACCGGCCGTGACGACGGAGATGGCGTGCTCGGAGCTGCGTCCGCCGAAGACGACGGCCACGCGCGGCTTGCGGGGGCTCTGGGTGTTCTCGCTCATAACGCGTTGAGCGTACCTTGCGTGTTCGATCCGCTTAAGAGCCCCGGCCCGCCGCGCGCGTCCGGCGTAGTACGCGACGGCGGCGGGCCCGGCGGCGTCCGTCAGCGGCGCTCGGGCTTGGCGCTGCGCGACATCAGTTCCTTGAGGGCGACGATCGGCGGCTTGCCCTCGTGGACGATCGAGACGACGGTCTCGGTGATCGGCATGTCGACACCGTGGCGGCGGGCCAGATCGAGCACGGACTCGCAGGACTTGACGCCCTCGGCGGTCTGCTTGGTCGCCGCGATGGTCTCCTCCAGGGTCATCCCGCGGCCCAGGTTGGTGCCGAAGGTGTGGTTCCGGGAGAGCGGCGAGGAGCAGGTGGCGACGAGGTCGCCGAGGCCGGCGAGGCCGGAGAAGGTGAGCGGGTCGGCGCCCATGACGAGGCCGAGGCGGGTGGTCTCGGCGAGGCCTCGGGTGATGAGGGTGGCCTTGGAGTTGTCGCCGAGCCCCATGCCGTCGGCGATGCCGACGGCGAGCCCGATGACGTTCTTGACCGCGCCGCCGAGTTCGCAGCCGACGACGTCGGTGTTGGTGTACGGACGGAAGTACGGGGTCATGCAGGCGGCCTGGAGCCGCTGGGCCACGGTCTCGTCGGCGCAGGCGACGACGGCGGCGGCGGGCTGCCGGGCGGCGATCTCCTTGGCCAGGTTGGGTCCTGTGAGGACGGCGACGCGCTCCACGGGCACGTCGGCGACCTCGGTGATGACCTCACTCATGCGCTTGGCGGTGCCGAGTTCGACGCCCTTCATCAGGGAGACGAGGACCGTGTCGGGGGCCAGCTTGGGAGCCCACTCGGCGAGGTTGGCACGCAGGGTCTGCGAGGGCACGACGAGGACGGTGAAGTCGGCGTCGTGGGCGGCCTCGGCGGGGTCGGTGGTGGCCCGCACGCGGGCGGGGAGTTCGACGCCCGGGAGGTAGTCGGGGTTGGTGCGGGTGGTGTTGATGGCCTCGGCGAGTTCGGCGCGGCGGCCCCAGAGGGTCACGTCGCAGCCCGCGTCGGCGAGCACCATGGCGAAGGCGGTGCCCCAGGATCCGGTTCCGAATACGGCTGCCTTGGTCACTTCATGCCCTCCCCCGCGGCCTTGCGCCGCTGTTCCAGCCGCGCCTTGCGGTGGTCGTACGGCTCGGCCGGCGCCTTCTCGCCACGGACGTCCTCAAGGAGCGCGGTGATCGAGGCCATGATGACCTCGGTCGCCTCCCGCAGCACGTCGGGCGTGGGCTCCTGGTCGTAGAAGCGCGAGAGGTCGACGGGCGGACCGGCCTGCACGATCAGCGTCTTGCGGGGGAACAGGCTGAGCTTGTTCTCCTTGGCGTACGGCGGCATCGCGAGGTTGGCGCCCCACTGGGCCACCGGGATGACCGGGACCTTGGTGAGCAGCGCGACGCGGGCGGCGCCGGTCTTGCCGGCCATGGGCCACATGTCGGGGTCGCGGGTGAGGGTGCCCTCGGGGTAGAAGGCGACGCACTCGCCGTGCTCGATGGCCTCGACGGCGGCGCGGAAGGCGTCCAGGGCGTTGGTCGTCTCGCGGTAGACGGGGATCTGTCCGGTGCCGCGCAGCATGGTGCCGACGAACGAGCCCTTGAAGAGGCCGGCCTTGGCGAGAAAACGCGGAACACGTCCGGTGTTGTACTGGAAATGCGCGTAGGACAGCGGGTCCAGATACGAGTTGTGATTGACGGCGGTGATGAATCCGCCCTCAGCCGGAATGTGCTCCGCTCCGCGCCAGTCCCGCTTGAACAGAACCACCAGTGGGGGTTTGGCGATGACCGCCGCCAGGCGGTACCAGAAGCCGATTCTGCGGCGGGACACTCGTGCACCTTCCTCTGGGACTGGCGTGCAGGGGGTCAAGTGTCGCCCCGTGCTCCTGGTCTGTCGAGGACACGGTACGCCCCGGCCGGGGGGCGCCGTCGGGCAGCGGGCCTTTCTCTCCGCCGGACGCGGGGGCGTGCCGTCGGGTCACAATGGGCCGCGATGAACATCGATCCGGACGACGGCTGGTTCCTGGTCGTCCCCCTGAAGCCCCTGGCGCGGGCGAAGAGCAGGCTCGCGGCGGCGGCCGGGGCGCTCCTGAGACCGCGGCTCGCGCTGGCGTTCGCGCAGGACACGGTGGCCGCGGCGCTGGAGTGCGGGCGGGTGCGGGATGTGGTGGTCGTCACGGACGATCAAGCAGCGGCGGCGGCGCTCGCGGCGCTGGGCGCGCGGATCGTGCCCGACTCCCCGGCGGCCGGGCTCAACGCGGCGCTGGCGCACGGGGCGCGAACGGTACGGGACGCCCGGCCGCACGCGCGCGTGGCGGCGCTCAACGCGGATCTTCCGGCGCTGCGCCCGGACGAGCTGGCGCGGGTACTGGAAGCCGCCGGGGAATTCCCCCGTACATTTCTCGCGGACGCCGCCGAAATCGGTACGACATTCCTCTCGGCGGGGCCGGGGGTGGAATTGGCACCTGCTTTCGGTGGTGCTTCACGCTGTCGGCATTTGTCGTCGGGCGCGGTGGAAATACGACTGGCCGGGGTGGATTCCGTACGCCGGGACGTGGACACCGGCGAGGATCTGGCGGCGGCGCTGGCCCTCGGGGTCGGGCCTCGGACGGCCGCCCACTGGGACGGCGCGGCCGATGATCGCGCGGCCGGATAGGCTGCGGACCATGCAGGCGACCGCGTACACGTACGACCCCGAGACCCGCAGCGGCAGTGTGCTGCTCGACGACGGCACCCCGGTGGAGTTCGGGGCCGAGGCCTTCGACGCCGGCGGGCTGCGGCTGCTGCGTCCGGGGCAGCGGGTGCGGATCGAGACGGAGCCGGGCACCGGGGGCGCGGGGCTCCGGATCACGCTGGTGACGCTGCAGACCCTCTGAACCGACCGATCCGTTGGGGCCGATTGGGCCGAACAGGGCGCGGACGCGCCGCGGGCCGGGCTCCCCGAGGGGAGCCCGGCCCGGCGTGTGAGTGGCCCTCGACCCTTGTGCCGCTTACTCCTACTTCTTCGCGGCGGTCTTCTTGGCGGTGGTCTTGCGCGCCGTCGTCTTCTTGGCGGGTGCCTTCTTCGCCGTGGCCTTCTTCGCCGGCGCGGTCTTCTTGGCGGTGGTCTTCTTCGCGGCCGCGGTGGCGGTCTTCTTCGCGGGGGTCGCCTTCTTGGCCGCCGCCGTGGTCTTCTTGGCCGCCGCGGTGGTCTTCTTGGCGGTGGTCTTCTTGGCCGCCGTGGTCTTCGCCGTGGTGGTCTTCTTCGCCGGGGTGGTCTTCTTCGCGGCCGCCTTCTTGGCGGTGGTGGCCTTCTTGGCCGCCGCCTTCTTCACGGTCGCCGCGGCGCCGCCCATCAGGCTGCCCTTGGGCGCCTTCTTGACCGCGACCTCGCCGCCCCTGGGGAGCTTCTTCGAGCCGCTGACCAGGTCCTTGAAGCCCTGCCCCGCACGGAAGCGCGGAACCGAGGTCTTCTTGACCCGCACGCGCTCACCCGTCTGAGGGTTACGGGCGTACCGGGCGGGACGGTCGACCTTCTCGAACGAGCCGAAGCCGGTGACCGAGACCCGGTCTCCGGAGACCACGGCACGCACGATGGCGTCCAGCACGTGGTCGACGGCGTCGGCCGCCTGCTGGCGACCGCCCATCTTGTCGGCAATCGCTTCTACGAGCTGCGCCTTGTTCACGTCTTCCCCTTCGGAGACATTGCCAGAACGAAAGTGTTCAAGCTTTTTCGCACGTTAGGCATGTATATACCGCAAATCAAACACGAAACGGGCTAATCACCCTAGTGCCGCAACGCGGAAGTCCCGTTGCGGAGTTCCTGGTGTCAGTCGTCTTCAGGGAATCGGCCCTCGTCGAGGTCCTTCATCAACCGGTCGAGACGCGTTGCCGCGTCCGCGAGATCGTGCTTCGCCGCTGCCGTGACGACCAGCAGCTTCCGGGACAGCGCCATCCTTACGCCCTCCGGGACTTGCAGTGCGCGCACTCTTGTGTGCGCTTCCTTCAATCGGGCGGCGACTGCCTCGTAGAGCTCGAGTTGGCTGTCGCGTTCCATGCACCGATTGTGCCATCTAGGGCGAGTTGTCGCCCGACAGGGTCTCAACAAGCGACTGCGCCCCCCACCGGAGGGTGGGGGGCGCAGTCGTGGAAAAGCGCTGCTCAGGCCGTAATTGTACGGGGCTTGAAGGCCGGCCTTGACGCCTCGTAGGCGGCGATGTCGGCTTCGTTCTGAAGGGTGAGGCTGATGTCGTCGAGACCGTTCAGCAGACGCCAGCGGGCGTTCTCGTCGAGCTCGAAGTCGGCGTCGATCCCGGCCGCCAGCACCTTGCGGCGCTCCAAGTCAACAGTGATTTCGGCCGTCGGGTCGGCCTCGGTCAGCTCCCAGAGCGCGTCGACGACCTTCTGGTCGAGGACGACGGTCAGCAGACCGTTCTTCAGCGAGTTACCACGGAAGATGTCGGCGAACCGGGAGGAGATGACGGTCTTGAAGCCGTAGTTCTGGAGCGCCCAGACGGCGTGCTCGCGGGAGGAGCCCGTACCGAAGTCGGGACCGGCGACCAGGACCGTGGCGCCCTGCCGCTCGGGGCGGTTGAGCACGAAGTCGGCGTCCTTGCGCCAGGCCTCGAAGAGCCCGTCCTCGAAGCCGTCGCGGGTGACCTTCTTCAGCCAGTGCGCGGGGATGATCTGGTCGGTGTCGACGTTGCTGCGACGCAGCGGGACGGCCCGGCCGGTGTGTGTGGTGAAAGCTTCCATGGTTCCTCAGACCCCCGCGGGCGTAGCGACGTCGGACAGATCGGCCGGGGAGGCCAGATGGCCCAGTACGGCGGTGGCGGCGGCGACCTGGGGCGAGACCAGGTGCGTACGGCCGCCCTTGCCCTGCCGGCCCTCGAAGTTGCGGTTGGAGGTGGACGCGGAGCGCTCACCGGGCGCCAGTTGGTCGGGGTTCATGCCCAGGCACATCGAGCAGCCCGCGTGCCGCCATTCGGCGCCGGACTCCTTGAAGACCTTGTCCAGGCCCTCCTCGACGGCCTGCAGGGCGACCCGGACCGAGCCGGGAACGACCAGCATCCGCACACCGTCGGCGACCTTGCGGCCCTCCAGCAGGGCGGCGGCGTTGCGCAGGTCCTCGATGCGGCCGTTGGTGCAGGAGCCTACGAAGACGGTGTCGACCTTGATGTCGCGCAGCGGCTGCCCGGCGGTCAACCCCATGTACTCCAGGGCCTTTTCGGCGGCGAGGCGCTCCGAAGCGTCTTCGTACGAAGCCGGGTCGGGGACGTGCGCCGAAAGCGGCGCGCCCTGGCCGGGGTTGGTGCCCCAGGTGACGAACGGCGCCAGGGAGGCGGCGTCGATGACGACCTCGGCGTCGAAGACCGCGTCGTCGTCGGACTTCAGGGTCTTCCAGTACGCGACGGCGGCGTCCCAGTCCTCGCCCTCGGGGGCGTGGTCGCGGCCCTTCAGGTACGCGAAGGTGGTCTCGTCGGGGGCGATCATGCCCGCGCGGGCACCGGCCTCGATCGACATGTTGCAGATGGTCATCCGGGCCTCCATCGAGAGCTTCTCGATGGCGGAGCCGCGGTACTCCAGGATGTAGCCCTGGCCGCCGCCGGTGCCGATCTTGGCGATGATCGCCAGGATCAGGTCCTTGGCGGTGACGTCCTCGGGCAGCTCGCCCTCGACCGTGATCGCCATGGTCTTGGGGCGGGCCAGCGGGAGCGTCTGGGTGGCGAGGACGTGCTCGACCTGGCTGGTGCCGATGCCGAACGCCAGCGCGCCGAAGGCGCCGTGCGTGGAGGTGTGGGAGTCGCCGCAGACCACGGTGGTGCCGGGCTGGGTCAGGCCCAGCTGGGGGCCCACGACGTGGACGACGCCCTGCTCGACGTCGCCCAGCGGGTGCAGGCGGACGCCGAACTCGGCACAGTTCTTACGCAGGGTCTCCAACTGCGCACGGGAGACCGGGTCGGCGATCGGCTTGTCGATGTCGAGGGTCGGGGTGTTGTGGTCCTCGGTCGCGATGGTGAGGTCGAGGCGCCGCACCTGCCGGCCGTTCTGGCGCAGGCCGTCGAACGCCTGGGGGCTGGTCACCTCGTGCAGCAGGTGCAGATCGATGAAGAGGAGGTCGGGCTCGCCCTCGGCGCGCCGGACGACGTGGTCGTCCCAGACCTTCTCCGCGAGTGTCCTACCCATCGCTTTCCCTCCGGCCGACGTGATCGCCGACACAACTAGAGACCCGTTTCGCAAGCCGTTGTGCGGCCGCCTCACCAGAGTGACAAGTTCCCAGGAAAATTGAACTTGCGTTTCACAGAGTGAGACGTGAATATCGTTGCATGGACAACTCTAGCGGCGTAGGCGTTCTCGACAAGGCAGCCCTTGTCCTGAGCGCCCTGGAGTCCGGTCCGGCCACCCTCGCAGGTCTGGTCGCGGCGACGGGACTCGCACGACCCACGGCACATCGACTCGCCGTGGCACTGGAACACCACCGGATGGTGGCGCGAGACATGCAGGGCCGGTTCATCCTCGGACCGCGCCTCGCGGAGCTCGCCGCCGCGGCCGGTGAGGACCGTCTGCTCGCCACGGCGGGCCCCGTGCTGACGCATCTGCGCGACGTCACCGGCGAGAGCGCGCAGCTCTACCGGCGCCAGGGCGACATGCGCATCTGCGTGGCGGCCGCCGAGCGGCTGTCCGGCCTTCGGGACACCGTCCCGGTCGGCTCGACGCTGACGATGAAGGCCGGCTCCTCGGCGCAGATCCTGATGGCCTGGGAGGAGCCCGAGCGGCTCCACCGCGGTCTTCAGGGCGCCCGCTTCACGGCGACGGCCCTCTCGGGCGTACGGCGCCGTGGCTGGGCCCAGTCGATCGGCGAGCGCGAGCCGGGCGTGGCGTCCGTCTCCGCGCCCGTACGCGGCCCCTCGAACCGCGTGGTGGCCGCCGTGTCGGTCTCGGGGCCGATCGAGCGCCTGACGCGCCACCCGGGCCGTATGCACGCCCAGGCGGTCATCGACGCCGCGGCCCGCCTCTCCGAGGCGCTCCGCCGCAACGGCTGACCGCGCTTCACCTCTCCCTGCCCGTCCTACCGGCCCACCGCTTCAACGCCGCAGCGGTGGGCCGGAGTTGTGCCCGGACGATCACCGAAAACGAAGAAGCCCTCCCCCGAAGGGAAGGGCTTCGTTCTTGTACCCCCGACCGGATTCGAACCGGCGCTACCGCCTTGAGAGGGCGGCGTGCTAGGCCGCTACACAACGGGGGCCTTGCAGATGAGCTCTGCGAGCTGGCCTACCAGGACTCGAACCTAGAATGACGGTACCAGAAACCGTAGTGTTGCCAATTACACCATAGGCCATGGTGGTTTAGACCAGTACCCCCGACCGGATTCGAACCGGCGCTACCGCCTTGAGAGGGCGGCGTGCTAGGCCGCTACACAACGGGGGCCCTAGCGATCCCATCCGGCGACAGCCGGATGATGTCACTGCGAGTTCACCGGGTGCGACCCAGGTGATCCACAGGATGGATCTGTACCCCCGACCGGATTCGAACCGGCGCTACTGCCTTGAGAGGGCAGCGTGCTAGGCCGCTACACAACGGGGGCTTTGCGGATGAGATCCGCGTACGGTGCAGAAGAGCTCTGCGAGCTGGCCTACCAGGACTCGAACCTAGACTAACTGAACCAGAATCAGTCGTGCTGCCAATTACACCATAGGCCACCAAAACGCGACCCCCCGCGAAGGGGATCTTGTTCGGGCTGTGCTCCGGGGGTTTTGCCTTTCGGCTTGCTCCCCTCGGCGCAGGAAGAACATTACCTGAAGGTGTCCGGCGCTCCAAAACGGGTTGTCCCCCGCAGCAGGCCGGGCAGTTGGTGGAGGTCGGTGATCCGGGTCAGTTCGGGCCGGCCTCCGGCGCCCGACCGGTCCAGCCAGATGCCCCGGAGGCCCGCGCCGTCGGCCCCGGAGGCGTCGATGTCCGGATGGTCTCCGACGTACACCACCTCGCCCGGGACCAGGCCGAGGGCGTCGCACGCGGCGTGGAAGGCCGCGGCCGCGGGCTTGGCCACCCCGAGCTCCGCCGCGCAGACGACGGCCTCGAAGCGGTCCCGTATCCCGAGCACGCGCAGCTTGCGGTCCTGGTTGTGGATCGAGGAGTTCGACAGGACGGCGTGACGGTAGTCACCCGCGAGCAGGTCGAGCACCGGCACGGCGTCGGGGAAGAGCTCCCAGGCCGCCTCGTAGTGCGCGACGTACCGCCCGAACCAGGCGTCGGCGTCGACGGCGGACAGCCCCGGCGCCCCGAGAAAGTCCCGCACCCGCTCCCGACGCTGCTCCTGGAAGTCCACCCCACCGGCCTCGAACCGCCGCCAGTGGACGACGGTGAGCTCCTGCCAACGACGGAGGGCCTGGTCGACGGAGTCGAACCCGTCCGCCAGGCCCTCGGCCGCGAGATGGTCACGCATGCCGGCCAGGTCGGCACGGGCGTAGTCGAAGATCGTGTCGTCGACGTCCCAGAGGACCGCGCGGATGGCCATGGGACCGAATCTACCCGCCGGGCCCGTCACCGGGAGGCACGAACAGCGGCCCTCGGTCACCAGCCGATCAGGTCCATCGAGTGCCGGCCGATCCAGTCGCCGAACGACACGGGCCGGCCTGCGGACGTCATCGGGAGGATCTGGTCGCAGGTGGCCCCGCCGTCGAACCACGCCGAAGGACGCGCGAAGGGGCGCCGGCCACATGGCCGGCGCCCCTCGTCGTGCCTCAGGTCCCTACGCCGCCAGCTTCGTCAGCGCCGCGTCGATGCGGGACAGGGTCTTCTCCTTGCCCAGGATCTCCAGGGACTCGAAGAGCGGCAGGCCGACCGTGCGGCCGGTGACCGCGACGCGGACCGGGGCCTGGGCCTTGCCGAGCTTGAGGCCGTGCTCCTCGCCGGCGGCCAGGACGGCGTTCTTGAGCGACTCGGGGTCGTTCCAGTCGGCCGCCTCCAGCTTGGCGCGGGCGGTGGTCAGCAGGGCCGCCGGCTCGCCCTTCATGGCCTTGTCCCACGAGGGCTGGTCGAAGACCGGCTCCGGCAGGAAGAGGAAGTCCACGTTGGCGGTGATGTCGGAGAGGACCGTGACGCGGGTCTGGGCGTGCGGGGCGATGGCCTCCCACGCGGTGCGGTCGAAGTCCTCCGGGGCCCAGTTGGCGTGCGGGGCCTGGAGCCAGGGCTCGCACGCCTCCGCGAAGGCCTTCACGTCCAGCATGCGGATGTGGTCGGCGTTGATCGACTCGGCCTTCTTCAGGTCGAAGCGCGCCGGGTTCGCGTTGACGTCGGCGATGTCGAACTTCTCGACCATCTGCTCGATGGTGAAGATGTCCTGGTCCGCCGAGAACGACCAGCCCAGGAGGGAGAGGTAGTTCAGGAGGCCCTCGCGCAGGAAGCCGCGCTCCCGGTAGAGGTTGAGGGAGGCCTGCGGGTCGCGCTTGGAGAGCTTCTTGTTGCCCTCGCCCATCACGTACGGCAGGTGGCCGAAGGCGGGGATCTCCTTGGCGACGCCCAGCTCGATCAGCGCCTTGTACAGCGCGATCTGGCGCGGGGTGGAGGAGAGCAGGTCCTCGCCGCGCAGGACGTGGGTGATCTCCATCAGGGCGTCGTCGACCGGGTTGACCAGGGTGTACAGCGGGGCGCCGTTGGCGCGCACGATGCCGTAGTCCGGGACGTTGTCCGGGGTGAAGGTGAGCTCGCCGCGGACGAGGTCGGTGAAGGTGATCGGCTCGTCGGGCATCCGGAAGCGGACGATCGACTCGCGGCCCTCGGCGCGGTAGCGCTCGATGCGCTCGGCGCTCAGGTTGCGGCAGGTGCCGTCGTAGCCCGAGGGCTTGCCGGCCAGGCGGGCGGCGTCACGGCGGGCCTCCAGCTCCACGGCGGTGCAGAAGCAGTGGTACGCGTACCCGCCGGCGAGCAGCTTCTCGGCGACGTCCTTGTAGATGTCCATCCGCTGCGACTGGCGGTACGGCTCGTGGGGGCCGCCGATCTCCGGGCCCTCGTCCCAGTCGAGACCGAGCCAGCGCATCGAGTCGAGGAGCTGCTGGTACGACTCCTCGGAGTCGCGCGCGGCGTCGGTGTCCTCGATGCGGAAGACCATGGTGCCCTGGTTGTGCCGGGCGAAGGCCCAGTTGAACAGGGCGGTGCGGACCAGGCCCACGTGGGGGTTGCCGGTCGGGGAGGGACAGAAACGGACGCGGATCGCGTTAGCCACGCTTGATCACCTTGTTGGTGAGAGTGCCGATGCCTTCGATGGTGACGGCGACCTCGTCGCCGACGTTGAGGGGGCCGACCCCGGCGGGAGTGCCGGTGAGGATGACGTCGCCCGGGAGCAGCGTCATGGCCTCGGTGATGTGGACGACCAGGTCCTCGATGGAGCGGACCATGTCGCTCGTACGGCCGAGCTGGCGCTGTTCGCCGTTGACCGTGGCCTGGATGGTGAGGTCGCTCGGGTCGAGGTCCGTCTCCACCCAGGGGCCCAGCGGGCAGCTGGTGTCGAAGCCCTTGGCCCGGGCCCACTGCTTCTCGCGCTGCTGCGCGTCGCGCGCGGTGACGTCGTTGGCGCAGGTGTAGCCGAAGATGACGTCCTTGACCCGCTCGCGCGGAACCTCGCGGCACATACGGCCGATGACCACGGCCAGCTCGGCCTCGTGGTGCAGTTCGTTCGAGAAGGAGGGGTACTCGATGGCGTCGCCGGGGCCGATCACGGACGTGGTCGGCTTGAAGAAGGCGACGGGGACGTCCGGGACCTCATGGCCGAGTTCGGCGGCGTGCTCCGCGTAGTTGCGGCCGATGGCCACGACCTTGTTGGGGAGTACGGGCGGCAGGAGCCGTACCTTGCTCACCGGGACCTTGGTGCCGCTGAGCTCGAAGTCGGTGTACGGGATGCCCTTGATGATGTCGAGGACGAGGCCGCCGGACTCGACGGTTCCTTCGCCCTCGACGGCGCCGAAGGCGACATTGCCGTCGATGGAGAATCTGGCGATGCGCACGAGTGCTGTCGCCCCTCACTTGGTACTGGCTGGAGTCTGACGCTCCAGGCTAACGCGGCAAGGGGCGACGGCCTGCGTATTACTGTGCGGGCTGAACGGCCTCGGGGGCGGTCATCAGGACCGTGCGGCGGGGGTTGGCCGTCTGCTCGGGGAGAGCGAGCGCGTGCTCCGGCTGCGCGCCGCGGCCGAGCTGCTCGGCGTCCTCGAGGTGGGCGAGGGTGGTGCGGCGGGGGTTGGCCGTGGAGCGGAGCAGCATCGTCGTCTTCATCGGGCGCCTTTACAGAGCGGATGGTTTGTAAAGCGTCAGGCTAAACGTGCCATTCCCTTCGAATGCATGGGGGACTCATCGATTTGGGTGTGAGTTTGCTCACCACGGCGCAGACAATCCCGGCATTACGGACCGTGGTTCGGGGTCACGGAAACGGACAATGCACCACTGAATGCGCCATTCCGCTCCTGATCATCTCGACTGGGACACCAGGGCTTCATGACTCTTTGGAGCTAATAAGTCCGATTCCTCCATGATCATCTTCTACATGGGGTGACATGGTGTGCACGAATTGTCATGCGACCCGTGCCCCGACACGCGGCCCTTGTTGGAGATCCGGCACTGTGCTGGAATTCCACGCACCGCCGCGGTTTGGAGCCGGCGCGCAGGGGGCGCAACGCAGCGCCGGGTGAGCGGCGGGGAAGGGGGAACTGCGCCGGTCATCGACGACCACCACTGGGGCGCATTCGCGTCCCGAGACGCCGACACCGTCCACTCCGTTCACGCGGAAGGACGCCTGGTCCAGAGGTTGCGACGCTAGTGCAGGGACGATTCAAGAGGGACAGCGCTGCTGCCGAGCAGGAGCCTCGCGCCGGGACCGACCGCGCCCAGAACCCGGGTCAGGGTCCGGCCGGCGAAGGCGGTGACGGTGCCGCCCGGGGCGGCGCCACGAACGCCTCCTCCGAGTCCACCGCCCCGGCCGTCAAGAAGCCCCGGGCCGAGAACGAGGTCGGGCCGCGAATAGCCCTGCGCAACTGGCGCATCTCGACGCGACTGGTCGCCCTGCTGACCCTCCCCGTGGTCGCGGCCACCAGCCTCGGCGGCATCCGCATCAGCGAGTCGCTCCAGGACATGGAGCAGCTCGACCACATGCAGCTGCTCACCAAGCTGACCGAAGAGGCCACCGACCTCGCCAAGGCCCTCCAGGCCGAGCGCGACCACTCGGCGGGCCCGCTGTCCAACGGCAAGTCGTCCAACGACTACCAGGTCTCCAAGCCCCGCAAGGACACCGACCGGGCCCAGAAGGCGTTCCTGAACGCCACCTCGGAGATCCCGGCCACCGAGGGCGACGAGGCGCTGCAGAGCATCCGCCAGAACGTCAGCCAGATCGCCTCCCAGGTCGTCCAGATCGGCAACATCCGCCAGGAGGCGTACAAGCCGGGCGTCGCGAAGTCGGTGACGGTCGAGGCGTACAGCCGGCTCATCCGCTCGCTGCTCAGCCTCTCCCAGGACATGGCGCAGGCGACCAGCAACCCCGAGATGATCAAGCGGACCCGGGCGCTCGCCGCCTTCTCGTCCGCCAAGGAGTACGCCTCCGTCCAGCAGGCGATCATCGCCTCCGCGCTCCCGGCGAGCGACAACCGGGCCGGAAACCTCGAGCCGGGCGACCGCCTCTACGGCTACGCCGCGCAGCAGGGCGAGAAGGTCGAACTCAAGCAGTTCCAGACCATCTACGAGTCCGCCGGCGGCGACGCCGACCAGCTGACCAGCTCGCTGACGAGCGGCAACCCGTCGATCGACGCCGCCGACAAGTACGCGGACCGCGTGCTGTCCAACGACTCCGGCATCGCCCGCCTCACCAAGCGCGGTCACCTGAACTTCACGGACGAGTACGGCACCAAGATCCAGGCCATGAACGTCATCGAGGCCGACCTCCTCGACAAGATGGAGACCAAGGCCCGTGAGCTGCGCTCGGAGTCGCAGCGCGAGGCGATCATCAACGGTGCGCTGATCCTCCTCGTCCTCGGCGTCTCCCTCGTCGGCGCCTTCGTCGTGGCCCGGTCCATGATCCGCTCGCTGCGCCGGCTCCAGGACACCGCCACCAAGGTCGCCCAGGACCGTCTGCCCGAGCTCGTCAAGCAGCTGTCCGAGTCGGACCCGCAGGACGTCGACACCTCCGTCGAGTCCGTCGGTGTGCACTCCCGGGACGAGATCGGCCAGGTGGCCGCGGCCTTCGACGACGTGCACCGCGAGGCGGTCCGCCTCGCCGCCGAGCAGGCCCTCCTGCGGGGCAACGTCAACGCGATGTTCACCAACCTCTCGCGCCGCTCCCAGGGCCTCATCCAGCGTCAGCTCTCGCTCATCTCCGAACTGGAGTCGCGCGAGGCCGACCCCGACCAGCTCTCCTCGCTCTTCAAGCTCGACCACCTCGCGACCCGTATGCGCCGGAACGGCGAGAACCTCCTCGTCCTCGCCGGTGAGGAGCCGGGCCGCCGGTGGACCCGGCCGGTCCCGCTGGTCGACGTGCTCCGCGCCGCCGCCTCCGAGGTGGAGCAGTACGAGCGCATCGAACTGGCCGCCGTGCCCGCGACCGAGGTCGCCGGCCGCGTGGTCAACGACCTCGTGCACCTCCTCGCCGAGCTGCTGGAGAACGCCACGTCGTTCTCCTCGCCGCAGACCAAGGTCCGGGTCACCGGTCACGCGCTGCCGGACGGCCGTGTGCTCGTCGAGATCCACGACACCGGCATCGGCCTCTCCCCCGAGGACCTCGCCGCGATCAACGAGCGGCTCGCCTCGCCGCCCACCGTGGACGTCTCCGTCTCCCGCCGCATGGGTCTGTTCGTGGTCGGCCGCCTGTCCCTGCGACACGGCATCCGCATCCAGCTCCGCCCGTCGGACTCCGGCGGCACCACCGCGCTCGTCATGCTCCCGGTCGACGTCGCCCAGGGCGGCAAGAAGCCCGCGCCGAAGCCGGGTGCCGGTGGCCAGGGCGCGATGGGACAGGCTCCGTCCGCTCCCGGTGGCCGGCTGACCGGCGGTCCCGGCGCTCCCGGTGCCGCTGGCCGTCCGGGCCTCGGCGGCGCTCCGACGGGGGCGGCCGCTGGCCGGCTCGCCGCCGGAGCGGGTGCCGCCCGCGGTCAGGTCGGCGCGGGCAGCGGTCCGCGTGCGGCGCTGCCCGGCCGGGACGGCGCGCCGCGCCAGAACGGTCCGCAGGACCGCGCGCAGGGCCAGGCCCCGCAGCAGCAGCCGCAGAACGCTCAGACCGCCCAGATGCCGCAGGTCCCCGCGGACCCGCAGCGGCCGGGCCTCGGCGCCGGTGGCTTCGGTGGCGGCGCGCAGAGCGCCATCCCGTCGCGTACGGACGTCTGGGGCGGTCAGAAGAACCAGAGCGGCCAGGGCGGTCAGGGCCAGCAGGGCCAGGGACAGCAGCAGGGTCAGAACCAGGGACGGCAGCAGGGCGGTTTCCCGCGTGCCGAGCTGCCCGGCGGCGACCCGCAGCAGCAGCGTCCGCAGTCCACGAGCTGGGGCAACGACCAGGCGCAGCCGGTCCGCCGCCCGCAGCAGGAGATGTCGCCGCTGGACGCCCCGCGCGGCCACGAGGAGCCGGAGAGCACGGGCCAGTTCGCCCGTCCGGCGGCGCCTCAGGGTCCTGGCTCCCCGAGCCCGTTCCCGCGTCCGGAGTTCGGCCGCCAGCAGCAGGCGCCCCAGCAGGCCCCGCAGGCGTACCCGCCCGGTCCGCAGGACCCGGCATCCACCGCGCAGTTCCCGCGCCCGGACTTCGGCCAGCCGCAGCAGGCTCCTCAGCAGCAGGCCCCGCAGGGGTACCAGCAGCAGGCCCCGCAGGCCCCCGCTCCGGCTCCGCGCCAGCGCGGCGGCGGCGACTACGGTGCGCCCCGCCCGGCCGGGAACCTGCCGCAGCAGCCGCAGCAGCCCCAGCTCCAGCAGCCCCGTCAGCCGGAGGCGCTGCCGCCGGCCGGCAGCTCGGCCGACGCGCGTACCCCGCTGTACGACACGCTGGAGACCAACTGGTTCAATCAGAGCCAGGGCGGCCAGGGCCAGGACGGCCAGGGCCAGCAGGCTCCGCAGGGGCAGGCTCCGGCCGCGCCTCAGCAGCCCGCTCCCCAGCGTCGCTCCGCCCCGCAGCAGCAGGGCGGCGGCACCGGTGGTCAGCAGCAGAGCGGGCCCGCCTCCTGGCGGACCTCGCCCAACGACGAGCTGGTGCGCCAGGCCGAGCGGGTCCGCAAGCCGGCGGCCGGTGGGATCACCACCTCCGGGCTGCCCAAGCGCGTACCGCGCGCCAACCTCGTACCCGGGACCGCGCAGGAGCAGGCCCACACGGCCGGCCCTCAGGTCTCGCGTGCACCCGATGACGTCCGTGGCCGGCTCACCAATCTGCGCCGCGGCATCCAGCAGGGCCGCCAGGCCGGTAACTCGACCACGGGTAACCACCACCTCGGCCCGACCCACCAGCAGGAGCGTTAGTTGAGCGCGATGAGCCAGGCGGCGCAGAATCTGAACTGGTTGATCACCAACTTCGTGGACAACACCCCAGGGGTGTCCCACACGGTGGTGGTCTCCGCCGACGGTCTGCTCCTTGCCATGTCGGAAGGATTCCCCCGCGACCGCGCCGACCAGCTGGCGGCGGTCGCGTCCGGACTGACCTCGCTGACCGCGGGAGCGTCCCGGATCTTCGAGGGCGGACCCGTCGCCCAGACGGTCGTGGAGATGGAGCGCGGCTTCCTCTTCCTGATGTCCGTCTCCGACGGTTCCTCGCTCGCCGTGCTCGCACACCCGGAGTGCGACATCGGCCTCGTGGGCTACGAGATGACGCTGCTGGTCGACCGGGCCGGCAGTGTCCTCACCCCGGATCTCCGCGCCGAACTGCAGGGCAGCCTGCTGCACTAGACCCGTACCGTTGCACGAAGCGACAGGGCGGTACGCCCCTCCGTACCGCCCTGGGCACCAGAAACCGTCCGGCCGCCCCACCCGGCCCCCCACCGGCCCCATCAGACGGCATGAACGCGTGCCGTCACGCCCGGAGGATTCATGACCCCGCCCCCCGCCTCTCACGATCCGTACGGCGCCTCCCTCGACGAGTCGTACGGACATGAGGGCGACCAGCCGCTGGTCCGGCCCTACGCCATGACCGGCGGCCGGACCCGGCCGAGGTACCAACTCGCCATAGAGGCCCTGGTCAGCACCACGGCCGACCCGGCGCATCTTGCCACCCTGCTCCCCGAGCACCAGCGGATCTGCCACCTGTGCCGTGAGGTCAAGTCGGTGGCGGAGGTGTCGGCGCTGCTGTCGATGCCGCTCGGTGTGGCCCGGATCCTCGTCGCCGACCTGGCGGAGGCGGGCATGGTGGCGATCCACCAGCCGGGTAACGGAGAGGCCGGCGGCACGCCGGACGTGACACTGCTCGAAAGGGTGCTCAGTGGACTTCGCAAGCTCTAGCGGCGGGGCGACCCGGTCGACCACCAGCGCGAAGATCGTGGTGGCGGGTGGCTTCGGCGTGGGCAAGACCACGTTCGTCGGCGCCGTCTCGGAGATCAACCCGCTGCGTACCGAGGCCGTGATGACCTCGGCGTCGGCCGGTATCGACGACCTCACGCACACCGGGGGCAAGACCACCACGACGGTGGCGATGGACTTCGGCCGTATCACCCTGGACCAGGACCTGATCCTGTACCTCTTCGGTACGCCGGGCCAGGACCGCTTCTGGTTCATGTGGGACGACCTGGTGCGCGGTGCCATCGGCGCCGTCGTGCTGGTCGACACGCGCCGTCTCGCCGACTGCTTCCCGGCGGTCGACTACTTCGAGAACAGCGGCCTGCCGTTCGTCATCGCGCTCAACGGCTTCGACGGACACCAGCCGTACAACCCGGAGGAGGTCCGCGAGGCCCTCCAGATCGGTCCGGACGCCCCGATCATCACCACGGACGCCCGCCACCGCGCGGACGCCAAGAGCGCGCTGATCACGCTCGTGGAGCACGCGTTGATGGCACGACTCAAGTAGGAGAACGTGTACGGAAGTTGTCGTACACGCTTCGGGAGGCGGTCTGTGTCCTTTGCCACGGTCCGCCTCCGCGTTCATAACGTTTCGAAAGAGAATTGGGGCGCCACGGACACCCGACGCATCCGATCGGTACCACTGCGCTCACATGAGCCCCGTCATTTGGCGGGGCTCGTTCTTTATGCCCGTTTTATCTGGGCGTCCGAAGGGTGAAACCGGAAGCTCGGGGCTGTTTGGAAGGGAGCCCTTTCACGTGCTGCAATTCATGAACTCCCGAGTAGTACGGCCCTGAACGAAACACCGGCACAACGTAGGTGCCGACGCCGAGAGGTTGTTGGTCGAGTGAGGCGAAGCAAGGAAAGCTCCGCGGAGCAGCAGGCGCGGGGCAACTTCACGCCGCCGGCGCGCATGGCGGCGTCCTACGCCGACAGCGCCGCGGTGCCCGCCACGCCCCCGGCCGCGAGCGGCAAGGGGAGCTCCAGCAAGCTGGCCCCGCGCAACTGGCGGGTGGCGACCAGGCTGAACGCGATCCTGCTCATACCCGTGCTGGTCGGCCTCGTCATGGGCGGCTTCCAGGTGAACGGGGCGATCAACACCTGGCAGGAGGCGCAGAACGCCGAGAAGACGGCGCTGATCGTGCGCGCCGCCTCGGAGTACAGCCAGGCACTGCTCGACGAGCGTGACCTGACCGCCGAACCCCTGCTGACGGCCCGGACGCCCGAGGACCGCAAGAGCGACCAGGTGACGAAGGCGTACGCCGCCACCGACGCCGCCAAGGTCAAGTTCGACGAGGCCGTCAAGGACATGCCCGAGGGCGAGGGCCTGGAGCGCCGCCTGAAGCTGTTCCAGGACGAGGAGCCCGAGCTCAAGAAGCTCCGTGCGGTCGCGTACACCAACGCCCTGGACCCGGTGAACACCCAGCTCGGCTACACCTCCGTCCAGCACTACCTGATGGAGTTCTCCAACGAGCTCGGTCTGGGCACCACCAACGTCACCGCCTACGGCCGGACGCTCTACGCCATCCAGCTCGCCAAGGGCGCCGCGTCGCTCCAGCGCTCGATCGGCACCCAGCTCCTCGTCCGTCCCGCCCAGAAGGACGCGGTCTTCGCGCAGCAGTCGGTGGCGCTGAACTCGTACAACTACCTGGAGCAGATCGCCCTCGGCGAGTACAACTCCGGTGGCACCCAGGCGGACGTGGACCGGCTCAAGGAGGTCATGTCCGCCAAGGCCGCCGAGGGCGAGAAGAGGATGCAGGCGGCCGGCATCACCCTGCCCAAGGGCGCCGACGGCTCCGTCTTCACCGGCATGGCCAAGCAGATCGGTTCCGCGAAGGACGCCGACGCGATCAAGGACCTCCAGAAGGTCGGCATCACGCCCGAGACCTGGATGGCCGTGGCCACCGGCAAGTTCGACGGCTACACCGAGGTCGAGAAGGAGCTCGTCGACAAGGCCGTGGCCGAGGCCGCCGACATCTCCTCGGACGCCCAGACCGACGCCTACGTCACCGGTGGCATCACCGTCATCGCGCTCCTCGCCGCCTTCATCATCGCCGGGATGATGGCCCGCCAGATGAGCCGCTCGATGCGCGAGCTGCGCACCGCCGCCTTCGCCGTCGCCGAGCAGCGCCTGCCGATGCTCGTCGACCAGCTCTCCCGGACCGAGCCGGGCCGGGTGGACACCCGCGTCCAGCCGATCCCGATCGACACCCAGGACGAGATCGGCGAGGTCGCCCGCGCCTTCGACCAGGTCCACCGCGAGGCCGTCCGGCTCGCCGCCGAGCAGGCCATGCTCCGGGGCAACGTCAACGCGATCTTCACCAACCTCTCGCGCCGCAACCAGTCGCTGATCGAGGGCCAGCTGACCCTCATCACCGACCTGGAGAACAACGAGGCCGACCCGGACCAGCTGGAGAACCTCTTCAAGCTGGACCACCTGGCCACCCGTATGCGCCGTAACGGCGAGAACCTCCTCGTCCTCGCCGGCGAGGAGCCGGGCCGCCGCTGGGACCAGCCGGTGCCGCTCGTCGACGTGATGCGCGCCGCCTCCTCCGAGGTGGAGCAGTACGAGCGCATCGAGCTGGCCGGTGTCCCGGAGGCCGAGATCCACGGCCAGGCCGTGACCGACCTCGTGCACCTGCTCGCCGAGCTCCTGGAGAACGCCACCACGTTCTCCTCCCCGCAGACCAAGGTCCGCGTCACCGCGACCCGACTGCCCGACGGCCGCGTGATGGTCGAGATCCACGACAAGGGCATCGGCCTCACCGCCGAGGACTTCGCGGACATCAACCACAAGCTGGCCAACCCGCCGACCGTGGACGCCGCCGTCTCGCAGCGCATGGGCCTGTTCGTGGTCGGCCGCCTCGCCGACCGGCACGGCATCCGCGTCCAGCTGCGCCCCTCGGGCGAGCAGGCCGGTACGACCTCGCTCGTCATGCTGCCGGACGCGATCACCCACGGTGGTGGTGGCGAGCAGCTGCCCGAGAACGACTTCACGGTCTCGCAGATCATCCCGCAACAGCAGCAGCACGCCTTCGAGCCGGCGCAGCCGCAGATGCGCACCGCGGCGGAGCTCGGCTTCGACGACTCCCGCTACGAGCAGCCCGCGGACGACCGCCAGCTCGACCCGGTGAACCGTTCGCTGATGCGCGAGGAGCGCCGGGCGGCCCTGGAGTCGCAGGCGCAGGGCGGCGAGCGTCCGATGTTCCGCGACGAGGTCGACCCCTCGCACCAGGGCTTCGCGCCGCAGGAGCAGGAGTACGCCCAGCAGGGTCAGGAGTACGGCGGGCAGGAGTACGGGCAGCAGGAGCAGGAGTACGCCCAGGAGTACGCGGGCGACTTCGGCGGGCAGCCTCAGCAGGCCCAGCAGCACGACGGTTACGACTACTCCCAGCAGGGCTACGACGGCTACGGCCAGGCCGCCGGGGGGTACCAGGAAACCGGCTATGCGGAATCCGGATATCCGGTCCAGGGCGCCGAGCAGGCGTCGTACGACCACGCCTACGAGCCCCAGGGCCAGCAGGCGGAGTGGCCGGGTCAGAGCGCCTATCAGGGCGGCTACGAACAGAGTTACGGGGCGGAAGCGGAATCTGCTCCCAGCGCTCCCGAACCGGCTCCCGAGCGCGTAGGCTTCGACCGTCCGGGTTCGACCTCGAACCCCACCCCGGACGCCGGCCACGCGCTGACCGACGCCGGTCTGCCGCGCCGCGGCAGCACCGCCGCGCAGGGCCCGCAGCCCACGCGGCAGACGGGCCGGCAGCAGCCGGTCCAGCAGCCCGTGCCGGTGCAGCAGGACGAAGCCGACGGTTCCGACGAATGGCGCTCGACGAACGACGAGCGCTGGCAGCGGGCCGAGAAGCTCCGTGACCCGAAGGCGGGCGGGGTCACCTCCTCCGGTCTTCCGAAGCGGGTCCCCAAGGCCAATCTGGTCGAGGGAACGGCGGAGCAGACCCCGCAGGGCGGCCCCCAGGTGTCCCGCGCCCCTGAGGACGTCCGGGGCAGGTTGAGCAACCTGCGCCGCGGTGTCCAGCAGGGACGCAGCGCGGGGACGGACACGAACGGATCGGGCCTCGGCCCGGGCAGTACCTACAACCAGGAGCGTTAGTGTGAGCATGAGCCAGGCGGCGCAGAATCTGAACTGGTTGATCACCAACTTCGTGGACAACACCCCCGGGGTGTCCCACACGGTGGTGGTCTCCGCCGACGGACTCCTGCTGGCGATGTCCGAGGGGTTCCCCCGGGACCGCGCCGACCAGCTGGCGGCCGTCGCCTCCGGACTGACCTCGCTGACCGCGGGCGCGTCCCGGATCTTCGAGGGCGGTGCGGTCAACCAGACCGTGGTGGAGATGGAGCGCGGCTTCCTCTTCATCATGTCGATCTCGGACGGCTCCTCGCTGGCCGTGCTCGCGCACCCCGAGGCCGACATCGGCCTCGTGGGCTACGAGATGGCCCTGCTCGTCGACCGTGCCGGCAGCGTCCTGACGCCTGACCTCCGGGCAGAACTGCAGGGAAGTCTTCTCAACTAACAGACAGACAGTGCGTTTCACGCCACCGCACCGTAAGGTGCGGTGGCGCGGCTCCACAGGGACATGGACCGCGAGGCAGTCGGAGGAGGAGACGTGGGGACACCCCCGGGCGGACACCCGTACAACGGTTTTGACGCGCACGCGCAGGGAGAGACCGCGCAAAACCGGTTCAACTTCCCCTCTGCCCCCAGCAGACAGGGCACGCAGCAGCCCTATCAGCACCCGCAGGCGCAGCAGTCGTCGATGGGTGCGCAGCAGCCCGTGGCCCAGCGGAACCCGGGCGGCGCGGGTGGCCGCCAGGGCGGGAACCACAACCCGCTCGTGCGCCCGTACGCCATGACCGGCGGCCGGACCCGGCCGCGTTACCAGCTCGCCATCGAGGCGCTGGTCAGTACGACGGCCGATCCGGCCCGGCTGCAGGGGCAGTTGCCCGAGCACCAGCGGATCTGCCGGCTGTGCTTCGAGATCAAGTCGGTCGCTGAGATCTCGGCACTTCTCTCCATCCCCCTCGGCGTTGCCCGGATTCTCGTCGCCGACCTGGCCGAGGCCGGACTTGTCGCCATCCACCAGCCCGGCGGCGACGAGGCCGCCGGCGGTCAGCCAGACGTGACACTGCTCGAAAGGGTGCTCAGTGGACTTCGCAAGCTCTAGCGGCGGCGCGGCCCGTTCAACCACCAGCGCGAAGATCGTGGTGGCGGGTGGCTTCGGCGTGGGCAAGACCACGTTCGTCGGCGCCGTCTCGGAGATCAACCCGCTGCGTACCGAGGCCGTCATGACGTCTGCGTCCGCGGGCATCGACGACCTCACGCACACCGGCGACAAGACGACGACTGTCGCAATGGACTTCGGCCGTATCACCCTGGACCAGGACCTGATCCTGTACCTCTTCGGTACGCCGGGCCAGGACCGCTTCTGGTTCATGTGGGACGACCTGGTGCGCGGTGCCATCGGCGCCGTCGTGCTGGTCGACACGCGCCGCCTCGCCGACTGCTTCCCCGCGGTCGACTACTTCGAGAACAGCGGCCTGCCGTTCGTCATCGCGCTCAACGGCTTCGACGGACACCAGCCGTACAACCCGGAGGAGGTCCGCGAGGCCCTCCAGATCGGCCCGGACACGCCGATCATCACCACGGACGCCCGCCACCGCGCGGACGCCAAGAGCGCGCTGATCACGCTCGTGGAGCACGCGCTGATGGCCCGCCTGCGGTAGCCGTCGCGACGGTCGTACGAAAGGGCCCGCCGCACCGTGAAGGTGCTGCGGGCCCTTCGTCGTCCGCGTCCCGGCGGTGGCACCTCGCGCGGGCGCGGGCACGTCGTCCCGGCGGTGGCAACGGCGAAGGCCCCGTCTCCGGGTGGAGACGGGGCCTTCTGCGGCGCTGGGGTCAGCCCTGCCAGGAGTGGGAGGGGCGGAAGCCCGACTGGCGCTCCAGGCGGCGCCAGCCGGCCGTGGAGCGGGCGGACACCGTCGTGCCGTCCGCGGGCTGGGAGGCGGCGCGGGCGAGGAGGACGGCGGTGATGGCGGCGAGTTCCTCGGGGTCGGCGTGGCCCTTCTCGACGCGCAGGAGGTTGTCTGTGGCAGGCGTGGTCACTTCGGTGGGCTCCTCTTACTGAGGCGGGTTGCCGTGCTTGCGGGACGGCAGGTCGGCATGCTTGGTACGGAGCATCGAGAGGGACCTGATCAGGACCTCACGGGTCTCGGCGGGGTCGATCACGTCGTCGACCAGACCGCGCTCCGCGGCGTAGTACGGGTGCATCAGCTCGGCCTTGTACTCCTTGACCATGCGCGCCCGCATGGCGTCGGAGTCCTCGGCCTCCGCGATCTGCTTGCGGAAGATCACGTTGGCGGCGCCCTCGGCGCCCATCACCGCGATCTCGTTGGTGGGCCAGGCATACGTCAGGTCGGCGCCGATGGACTGCGAATCCATCACGATGTACGCGCCGCCGTAGGCCTTGCGCAGGATCAGACTGATCCGGGGCACAGTCGCGTTGCAGTACGCGTACAGCAGCTTCGCACCGTGCCGGATGATTCCACCGTGCTCCTGGTCGACACCCGGCAGGAAACCGGGCACGTCCAGAAGAGTGACGATCGGAATATTGAAAGCATCGCACATCTGGACAAACCGTGCGGCCTTCTCCGACGCCTCGATGTCCAGGACACCCGCCAGCGACTGCGGCTGATTCGCCACAATCCCCACGACCTGACCGTCCAGACGGGCCAGCGCACAGATGATGTTGCGAGCCCAGCGCTCATGGATCTCCAGGTAGTCGCCCTCGTCGACGAGCTCCTCGACCACCTTGTGCATGTCATACGGACGGTTCCCGTCCGCCGGCACCAGATCGAGCAGCACCTCCGAACGACGGTCCGCCGGATCCTCCGAGGCCACCTTCGGCGGGTTCTCACGATTGTTCTGCGGCAGCATCGACAGCAGATAGCGCACCTCCGCGATGCACGTCTCCTCGTCGTCGTACGCGAAATGCGCCACACCACTCGTCTCGGCATGCACATCAGCACCACCGAGCCCGTTCTGCGTGATCTCCTCGCCCGTGACCGCCTTCACCACGTCCGGACCGGTGATGAACATCTGCGAGGTCTCACGGACCATGAACACAAAGTCCGTCAGCGCCGGACTGTACGCCGCGCCACCCGCACACGGACCGAGCATCACACTGATCTGCGGGATCACACCGCTCGCGCGAGTGTTGCGCTGGAAGATACCGCCGTAACCGGCAAGCGCCGAGACACCCTCCTGGATCCGGGCACCCGCACCGTCGTTCAACGACACCAGCGGAGCTCCGGCCGAGATCGCCATGTCCATGATCTTGTGAATCTTCGTCGCGTGGGCCTCACCCAGCGCACCACCGAAGATCCGGAAGTCATGCGCGTAGACGAAGACCGTACGGCCCTCCACCGTCCCCCACCCGGTGATCACACCATCGGTGTACGGCTTCTTCGCCTCCAGACCGAAACCCTGCGCACGATGCCGCCGCAGCTGCTCGACCTCGTTGAAGGAACCAGGGTCGAGCAGCAACTCGATACGCTCACGAGCCGTCAGCTTGCCCTTGGCATGCTGCGCCTCGGTCGCCCGGTCACTCGGTCCGCGCCGGGCCTCCTCGCGCAGGGCGTGCAGCTCGGCCACACGGCCTCGGGCGTCGGTCGGCTCGCTCGGAATCTGGTCCACAACGGTCATGTACCGACCCTACGAAGCCGACCAAGCAAATCCCGCCGTTGACTCCGTACAGTCTCCCGCGTCGAATCCTGGTGGAGTAAGACAGAACCGCATCCGCACCGGACCGAGTCGACAGCCGGAGGCCCCCTGCTTTTGTCGGGTCTCTACATAGCCACCTGGCAGCGATGTGTGGCCCCCGCGGTACCGGGCGTGATCCGCAGCCGGAGTCTGCGGCCCGCTTCGAGCACCTCCACCGACGGATCGTGGCCGATCACCCGGCGCACGCGCTGGTCCCAGACGAGCTCGAACGGCGCTCCGGTGCGGGGCGGCTCGGCGACCCTGAGGTCGAGGACCGAGCGGAGGCGGCGGACGAGCACGCTCGCGGCAGCGGTGACCGTCAGGCGTCCCACCGTACCGGCCTTCCACAGGTTCGCCGCGTCAAGTCCGAGGGACGGAACGGCGACGGCCTGCCGGTCGGCGCCGTTGTCGAGAATCCGCAACCAGGACGGGTCGGCGGCCCGGGCGGCCAGGGTGCGCGGGGAGGCGCCCGGCATGAGCAGGTAGGCGTACGTGGCGCCGGCCGGGTCGGTGCCGTGGTCGAACCAGAGGGTCTGGTAGGTGCGGGTACGGCGCTCGGTGGAGCTGGTGGTGTTGATGTCGCTCCAGGCGCCGGTCCGGTCCTCGCGCAGGGTGCGGAGGTCGGCCGTGCCCTGCGGGAAGACCCAGCCGCCGTGGCCTTCGAGGTGCGCCCAGCGCTCGCGGACGGTGAGAGCGTGCGTACCTGCTTCGCCGAGGTTCCTGTTGTCGACGACGGTCTCGACCGGGACGCCGTCGGCGGCGGTGATCCCGGCGCCGAGGCAGATGACCGTGTCGGCGGCGCAGAACCAGGACTTGCGGGCCTCCAGGGTGGAGCCGAGACCCTTGAGGTGCTGGCCGACGGCGGCGAACTCGCCGTCGGTGGCCCCGCCGACCCAGCGCACGGCCGGCTTGGGCGCGCCCCACTCGCCGCCCGCGCGGTCGGCGAGCCGCTTGGTGGAGACGGTGGTGCCGGGGAGCCGGTAGGGGTCGACGGTGGGCCAGAACCAGTCGGTGAACTGGCCGCCCTGGCCGGGGGTCCACCAGGAGAGCATGCCGGCGCCGGTGTGCCAGCCGCGCGGGTTCTCGCCGTTGCCGCACTCGTAGTACGAGATCCGGTCGGAGGCCATGGCGATGTTCGCGGCCCAGCCGGGGCGGCGGTGGACGGCCCGGTCCATGGCGGCGAACAGCCGGTGCCCGGTGGGCTCGGGAGCTGCGGGGACGGGCCCGTCGGCGACGGCGTGCAGCCGCGCGAGGTCGGCGACGCCGAACTGGCGGGCGGCGAGGATCGGGGAGACGGTGTCCCGCTCGATCCAGCCCTTCACGCGCGCGTGCCACCGCTCGCGCTCCGCGGGGCTCGCACCGGCCGCGAGGAGGGCGATGGCGGCGATGACGCCCTGGCCGTGGAAGTGGTCGGAGCGCATGATCCGCCGCTCGTCGCTCTTCAGGTAACCCCGGCTGATGGCACGGCCGTTGACGCTGTCCATCATCAGGCCGTCGTAGATCAGGGGCGCGTAGGCGTGCGCCACGCTGTCGAGGACGATCTGGCGGTTCGGATCGGTGACGGCCCAGGTGGAACCGGCGAGCAGGGCGAAGAGGCGGCCCAGGCCGTCGAGCATGACCTGTCCGTACGTGCCCGAGTAGGCGACCCAGGTGTGCTGGACGAAGGAGCCGTCGGCGTAGAGGCCGTCGCCCTTGGTCACGTACGGGAAGACGGGCGAGAGCGCGTCGCGGGCGAGAGCGATCTTGGCGGGGTTCGCGCCGAGGATGCCGCGCAGGGCGACGGAGCGGCAGAGGTCGACGCGGTTGGCGCCCGTGGAGGTGCCGGTGTACTGCGTGAGCGCCGAGTCGGGGACGAAGTGGTCGACGGCGGCGCAGGCGGCCGCGATCCGCTCCGGGCCGAGGCGCGGATGGAGCGCGGCGATGATGTCCATGAGGAGGCGGGGGCTGCCGATCTGCCACTCCCACCAGTTGCCGTGGCGGACGGTGCCGGGGTGGTAGACCCGGGCGGAGAGGTGGTCGAGGCCGCGCAGGACGTCGGCGAGAAGGGTCGCGTCGCCGGTGAGGCCGGTGCCGGGCTGGCAGTAGGCCTGGGTCATGGTCCACAGGCGGCTGTAGCTCTGGGTGATGCCGGCCGGCGGGTCGAAGGGGACGCCCGGCCAGAGGCTGGTGTCGGCCGGGGCCATCGAGGCGCGGAAGGAACGCGCGAGGTCGCCGGTCTCGGCGAGGCGGGAGGCGTACGGCTCGGCTCCGGCGTCGAAGCCGGTGCCGAGCTGGAGGTCGAGCCAGCGCAACCGCAGCGTCTCGAACTCCCCCTCGGCCGCGAGGGCGCGAGGGGGAAGTCCGAGGGCAGCTGCGGTGGCGGTGGCCGTGATCAGGAAGGTGCGGCGGGACCAGGCGGGAGTGACGGATTCAGGCATGGGAGCCTCCCGGGCGACAGAGAGCGATTGCCGCCCGGTGTAGCACTGGTTTTCCGACGCAATCAATGAGCACGGCACGCCTTGGTGCAAGCGCTTTCCGTCATCAACCGCCGCAGTGGAACCGGGCGTTCCCCCAGTCCGCGTGGTCATTGCCGTTGCCGTCGCCGCCGTCCACCACCACCAGGTCGACGTAGGAGGCCCCGGTGACGTCGGCGGTGAGCGACCAGGCCGGGTCCGTCGCCTTCAGGACCGGGGACGCCACCTTCTGCGTACCGTCGGCGAGGACGCGGAACCCGACGGTGCCACGGCTGGTCTGGACGTCGTCCACGCCCACCTCGGCGGTGAAGGAGGCGCACTTCCCGCCCAGGTAGTAGCGGATCGTGGCCGGGGCGTGGGTGCCCAGGCCCTTGGCGTAGGTCACTCCCCCGATCGTGAGCGGACCACCGTCGCCGGTGCCCGTCTCGCCGTTGGAGCCGTCCCGCTCGACCGGCCCCCAGCCGTTGGTGGCCGAGGTCCAGTCCAGGTCGCTCGCCCAGCTGTCGGTGGTGGGCGGCGGGGGCAGCGTGCGGACCGTGGTGGTGGCGGTCAGCTTCCGGGCCTGGCCCGCGACGGCGTACGTGAGCGTCGAGCCGAGGGCGTACGGCTGGTAGGCGGCGTCCACCGGGGGCGCCACCTGCCAGGTGGCGGTCGCCTTGGCGCCGGCCGCGACCGTGCCGAGCGCCACGGGGGCGGCCGGTACGGCGCTCCAGCCCTCGGGGAGCTGCAGGGCGGCCGTGGCGTCGGAGACGGCGCTCGCCTCGTCGTTGGCGAAGGTGGCCGTGACCTGGTGCGGACGGCCCGGCTCCAGGGTCCCGGGCGCGGTGAGCGCGAGCGTGCCGCAGGCGGCCTTCTCGGCGGCGGGGCCGAGGTCGGTGACGGTGAAGGCGTCGAGCACGAAGTCGGCGCCGTCGGGGGCGTCTGCGCGCTTGCGCAGGCCGGTCCAGGTGTCGCCGCAGCCGGCGGTCACCGTCTCGGTGAAGTGGCCGGTGCTCCGCTGCTGTCCGATCGGGGTCCGGCGGGTCTCGACCGAGGTGCCGTTCGTCCGGTCGTGGCCGGTGACCCACTCGTAGGCGCCGGCGTGGCTGGACTGGAAGTCGTACGCGATCCGGTAGGTGTGCCCGTCCTTCATGGGGACGGTCCAGGGCGCGGTGCGGTAGACCAGGCCGCTGTTCTCGTCGTGGGACTTCAGCGACTCGGCGCCGCCGATGACGTCGTCGACGAGCTTTCCGTTCCAGCCGGACTGGGTGTACGGGGCGTGGAGCTGGGCGATGTGGGTGCGCGGGTCGGTCGTGCCGCCCGCGTCGCCCTTGAGGAAGGGGCCCCAGCCCTTGTCGACGGCCTCGAAGTCCTCGTAAGCGAGCGCGCCCGGCTTGGTTGAGGGGTTGTTCGCGACGATCCGGACGTCGTCGATCCGGACGGAGGCCGTGGAGCCGCTCGCCGCCTGCACCGCGAGGGTGGTGGAGCCGCTGCCGGGCGCGGTGAAGGTGACCTTGGCGCGCTGGAAGCGGGTGCCGTTCCAGTCGGAGGCGGCGACCCGGTCCTGGACGGCCGAGCGGTCCACGGTGACCGAACGCCCGCCGACGGAGAGGGTGGTCGGGCGGGTCTTCCCCGGCTCGACCTCGATCAGGGCCGAGGCGGTGTAGCGCTCGCCGGGTGTGAGGCCGGTGATCTCCTGCCGTACGGACGCGGCGGCCGCGCCGGTGAGTTCGGCGCTGTTGCGTCCCTGGTCGTCGGTGTCGCGGGCGACCGCGCCGGTCTTCGACCAGGCCCGGAGCGCCGCGTCGTTGAAGCCGGGGTCGTCGACCGGGGTGCCCTGGCCCCAGCGCGGGTCCTGGGGCTCGGGGGCGCGGTCGGGGTGGAGGACGTAGGGTCGGCCGGCGACGGCGTCGAGGGTGAGGGTGCCACCGCTCGGCCGTACGGTCCCGGTCTTGACGCGGCCGTTGTCGGTGAGCTGGTAGACGCTGTACGAGCGGGTGCCGCCGGGCACGGCCCAACTCGTCCTCCCGCCGGCCTTGTTGTAGTGGTACAGCTTCTTCCCGCCGTCCCAGGGCAGCAGGTAGTTCTCGCCGTCGAGGACCTTGCGGCCGCCCTCGTAGAACGTGCGCCTGCCGTTCTCGACGGTGCCGCGCACACCGCCGGTGAAGGTGAGGTCGTTGCCGTTCCAGCGGGTGATCCGCTGCTGCTGGAGGTACTTGGCGGGCAGGTTCTTCTGCCAGATGTTGGCGTAGAAGTGGTTCCAGTCGGTCTCGCCGGTCCATCCCTCGAAGTCCTCCAGGGCGGTCTGGCCGAGGACCGGGTGGTTGTTCCAGATGTCCTTCTCGCCGTTGCGGATGAATCGGATGATCTGCGAGTTGAGGCCCTTGTTGGTGGCGCCGCCGTAGTCGAGGTCGTTGGCCCAGTGCGACCAGAGGGAGGCCCGCTCGAACTTCTCGGACCACTCGGTGGCGACGTTCCAGCCCTGCGCCCGCACGGCCTGCATGGTCTTGTCGGCGATCCAGCCGTGCGTGTAGTAGACGTCGATGTAGAGCATCGACAGGTTCGGGTGGGTCTCGTCGCGGAGCTGCTGGAAGCGGCGGGCGAGGTCACCGCTGTTGATGTCCCGGCGCTGGTCGATGTAGTAGCTCTGGTTGAGCCAGTTCCAGCCGGGCTTGGACTTGTCGACGAGGGTCTCGCTGAAGTTCTTCGCCTCGGGGTACGACTCGGTGGCGTTGACGTGGACGCCGAAGTCCGCGCCCCACTTCTCGCCCTCCTTCAGGAGGGTGTTGAGGTCGGCGAGGCCGCCGGCGCGCTTGTTGTAGTTGCCGCCGTAGTCGGGGTGCGCGGAGTCGTGGCCCTCGGAGCCGTACCCCTTGAGCAGGGCGAACTGGCCGAGTCCGTCGGTGGCCAGCGAGATCCGCTTGACGTCGTCGAGGGTGCGCAGGAAGGGGTGGGTGGCGTGGGAGGCGAAGTTGAAGGGGATGTGGGCGATCACGCGGTCCGGTGTCTCGTCGCTGCCCGGGGCCTTGATCCCGATGGTGGGGAAGGCGAGCGCGCCGTCCTGCCAGTCCGTCCTCCCGTCGGCGTTGGCGTCGGGGGTGACGACGACCTTGGCCCAGGGGAGGTTCGCGCCGCTCTCGGGGGCGGGGGCGCCTGCGCCCCGGTAGGTCCACTGGCCTGACCAGACGCCGACGCGGGTCTCGGTGCCGTTCTTGCGGGCCTGGTGCCAGAAGCGGGCGCCGTCGCGGGCGCTCTGCCCGGAGGGCTTGTCGTAGGAGGAGTTGGACTCGACGGCGGCGGCGAGGGAGCCGGTGTTGACCAGTGCGTAGCTCGCGCCCGTGGGGGCGGCCTCCGCCGGGGTCGCGTCGGTGATGTCGGCGAAGACGTCGGCGGTACGGGTGGAGTCGGGGTCGAGCCGGGTGAAGGCGGTCTCCGCGCCGGCGTCCGAGGAGCCGACGGAGACCAGGTCGTGGCCGGGTATGTCGATCGTGCCGACCCGGAAGGCCTCGGTGTCGCGGACGGCCGTCACCTGAAAGGTGGTGGCACGTCCGCCGACGCTCAGGCGGGCGTCGATCTCGACGCCGGGCAGGTCCGGGAAGACGAGGGTGTACGCGGCGGAGGAGGCGGTCAGGACGGGGGCGGCCGCGGTACGGACGGCGTGGGCGGTGCCGTTCAGTACGACCTCGGTGACCGGGGCCGTACTGCCGAGGAGGCGGGCGCCGGTGGCGCGGTCCGTGTACGACAGGACGCGGGGGAAGTCCTCGGCGACGGCGACGGAGAGCCGGTCGGAGCCGATGAGGGCGGTGGCGTCCGCCGCGCTCTCCTCCTGCGCGAGGGCAGGTCCGGACAGGGCGAACACGGCGGATGATGCGGCGGCGAGCGCGCAGGCCGTACGGATTCTTCGCGACTTGGGGAGGGGCATGGGGACTAGTTGGGCCCCTCGGGCGGGCACCGTCAACGAGATCGCGGCCTGGCGGCCCCACCAGTCCAAGAACCCCCTTCGGTTAGTCCAAGTGACCACCGAAGGGGGCTTCTTGTGCGGGAACGCGGGTCAGCAGCCGCCGCAGTTGTAGTAGGTCACGTCCCAGTGGTTGCCCTCGTCGGCGTAGATGTTGCCGGAGCCGGACTTCCACTGCGGGGCGCCGTCACCGCGCACGCCGATGTAGGTGAAGGTGTTCTTGATGTAGTTCCCGACGCACGTGTACTTGCTGTAGTCGAGCTTGTAGCCGTTCCAGTGGGAGTACGTGCCGCCGGCGTGGCCGGTCTCGGTGCCGCCGGTGATGTTCAGGGCGCAGCCGCTGGCGCTCTTGAGGGTCTGGGCGCCCTTCGCCGAGGCGAGGTTGAGCTGCTCGAAGGACGTGCAGGTCGGGTTGTTGCGGTCGGAGCAGCCTCCGGACGAGGACCAGGTGATCCCGGAGGAGCGGAACATCGAGGTCGCCGTGGCGTGGCTGATCTTCGTGACGGCCTGGGCGTCGGTGGCGCTGGTGAGGACGCCGACGCCGGGGGCGAAGAGGGCGCCGAGGACCAGGGCGAGCGCGGTGAGGACGGAGCGGAGCTTCATTCGGGGGTGCCTCCTGCTGGTGACCGTGACGGACGGGACGGCGGTGCAGGTGGAGCAGGGCGTGCTCGTCGGGCAGGGAGATGGTGCCCGAGTTCTACGCGCGTCCGCCAGAGGGCCTGGGCATCTTCCGGGCGAACCGGAGGGAAACACTCCCGCGAAGATGTTGAATGTTGAACGGAATAGGGCTACGGTAGTTCTCGTTGAAGGTTCAACGAACTGGAAAACCCGCTCGGACCCCCCTCTCTCCAAGGAGCACGCCATGGGCATCTTCGGCCGCAAGACCAGCGACACCGCCACCACCACCTCCGTCGCCACCCTCCCGGTCGACCCGGAGCTGGCCGCGCTGACCGGCCAGTACACGATCGACCCGGCGCACAGCGCCATCGGCTTCACCGTCCGTCACGCGATGGTCACCAACGTGCGCGGCACCTTCGCCGAGCACGAGGGCACCCTGAACCTGGACGGCTCCGACCCGGGCGCCTCCTCCGCCTCGATCGACGTCAAGATCGCCTCGATCGACACCGGCATCGGCGACCGTGACGGCCACCTGCGCAGCGGCGACTTCTTCGACGCCGAGCAGTTCCCGCTGATGACCTTCCGCTCGACGGAGGCGACGCAGCTGGGCGGCGACAAGTACCGCGTGACCGGAGACCTCACGATCAAGGACGTGACGAAGCCGCTCTCCATCGACCTGGAGTTCAACGGCTCGGCCACGGACCCGTTCGGCAACGAGCGCGTCGGCTTCGAGGGCTCCGCCGAGATCCTCCGCTCCGACTGGGGCCTGACCTGGAACGCGGCGCTGGAGACCGGCGGTGTGATGGTCAGCGACAAGGTGAAGCTGACCTTCGACATCTCCGCGATCAAGAACGCCGCCTGAGGCACCTGGCCCCTCGGGGTACACACGAGCGCGCCCGCCTCTCCGTCGACGACGGAGGGCGGGCGCTCGGCGTTGCCGCCCAAGGGAGTGTCCGGGAAGTGCACGACGCAGGGCGTTGTCAGTGGCGGTCGCTAGCGTCGGCGGCATGGAATTCCGTATCGACAGCAGCGAGTTGTCCGACGCCGTGGCCTGGGCCGCCCGCGTCCTGCCCGCCCGGTCCCCCGTGCCCGTGCTCGGCGGACTGCTCCTGGAGGCGAGAGACGGCCGGCTGCGGGTCTCCGGCCTCGACTACGAGGCGTCGGCCCGCACCGAGGTCGAGACGGAGACGGTACGGGAGGGCCGGGCGCTGGTCCTCGGGCGGCGGCTGCTCGACATCTGCAAGGTGCTGCCCAAGGGGCCCGTGGAGTGCGCGATCGAGGGGGCGCGGCTCTCGGTGACGGGCGGGGACGCCCGCTTCGGCCTCTCGCTGCTGCCGCTGGACGACTATCCGGCGCAGCCGGAGCTGCCCGCCTTCCGGGGCGTGGTGGACGCGGGGGCGTTCGCGGCGGCGGTCGGGCAGGTGGCGGTGGCGGCCGGCCGGGACGACTCTCTGCCGGTCCTGACGGGGGTACGGCTCGCCCTGGACGGCACGACGATGACGCTCGCCGCGACCGACCGGTACCGCTACGCGGTCCGGACGCTGGAGTGGAAGCCGGAGAGCGGGGCCGGTTCCGCCGCCGGGGACGACGGAGGGCACGGCGGTGAGGACGGCGCGGCGGACGTCGTGGTGCCCGCCCGGCGGCTGGTCGAGATCGCCCGCTCACTGGCCTCGGCGGGGCCGGTCCGCCTCGCCCTGGACGGCGGCTCGATCGGCTTCGAGAGCGAGGGCACACGGACGACGACGCGGCTGCTCGACGGCCGGCTCCCCCGCCACGACAAGCTGTTCTCGCTCGGCGAGCACGCCGTCGCCGTGACGGAGCGGGCCCCGCTGGTCGAGGCGGTCAAGCGGGTCGCGGTGGTCGCCGAGGGCGACAGCCCGGTCCAGCTCGCCTTCGGCGGGGACGCCGTGCACCTCCAGGCCGGGTACGAGGACGACGTGGCCTCCCAGCGGCTTCCGGCGGCCCTGGAGGGGGCGGAGGCGATGACGGTCGCGTTCAACCCGGGGTATCTGCTGGACGCGCTCGGCTCCTTCGGCACCGAATCGGTCCGCTTCCATCTGCTCGGGCCGGGGCAGCGCGCGCTGATCACGGACCGGGCGGGCGGGGTCCACCAGCACCTGCTGATGTCGGTGAAGCCCCTGGTGTAGCCCTCCGCAGCGGTGCGCGGCGGGGCGTCCGGCTAGAACCCGCCGCCGAAGTCCCCGCCGCCGCCGAAGTCGCCGAAGCCGCCGCCCCCGCCTCCGAAGTCGCCCGAACCGAAGTCGCCGGAGCTGAAGTCGGCCCCGGAGAAGTCGCCGCCCTCGAACTCCCCGCCGCCGTACTCACCGGCGTAGGCCGGGGTGGCGAGCATCGAGCCGAGCATGGTGCCGACGAGGAGGCCGGGGAGCAGGCCGCCGCCGAAGTAGCCGCCTGCCCACGGGCCGTACGCCGGTCCCGCCTCCCAGTACGGGCGGCGGCCGTCCTCGGTCGCGACCGTACGGGTCAGGGGGTCCTGCCCGTCGTCGAGGCGGGCGGCGTCGGCGGCGCACACCGGGACCTGGCGGGCGGCGCCGCCGGCCGGGGTCCAGGTGCGGTCGTCGGTCGACGGGCCGTGGCGCGGATCGAAGAAGCAGGGCGGTCGGCGCTCGGGCAGCTGCCGGGACTCGCGGCGCGCGGCGAGCACGGCGAGCGAGTAGCGGCCGTCCTCCAGGGCCTGGGTCACGCCCCGGACGTCGTGCGGGTGCGTGGCCGAGCCCATCAGCGACTTCGCCTTGTCGTAGGAGTCGAGCGCGCGTTCGTAGTCGCCGCGCATCGCGTCGTCGGCGCCGGGCTCGGCCGGGTGGAAGTCGAGGCGTTCGAGCTCCTCGCCGAAGGCGGTGATGTCCTCGTCCACGACGACCCGCAGCTTGTCGAGCGCCTCGCGCTCCTCGGCCTCCTTGCGGAGCCGGTTGCGGCGGACGATCGCGTACGCCCCCGCGCCACCGGCGGCGACGACCGCGCCGAGCGTGATCAGGCCGCCCACCGGGACGCCGTCGTCGGTGCCGACCGAACCCCAGGAGGCGGGTGCGGTCCCGCGCAGGGTCGGCAGGGCCTGGTCGACGAAGTTGTTCAGCTCGGTGGCCGCGTCGACCCCGGGCTGGCGCACGGCGGTGACCAGGTTGTCCACGGCGTCCGCGGACATCACCGTACGGTCGGCGGCGGCGTCGAAGCCGTCACCGAGCCGGACCGCGTAGAGCCCCGTCACCCCGGTCTCGGTCCGCAGGTTGCGCAGCAGGTTCTCGGGCGGGTACTCGCTCGTCGCGGGCAGCACAGCGATGAAGAGCGGCTTGTCCGCGTCCTCGATCTTCTGGGCAAGCGCATCCGCCTCGGCGGTCGAGAGCTGGTCACGCGCGCCCGGATCGACGTACACCGGCCCCTGCTTCAGGGCCGCGCCGGCGTCCGGAATCCCGGTGACCCCGGCCCCCGCGGAGGGAGCCAGGATCAGGAGCAGCAGCAACGCCAGCCCGGCGAGGGCCGACAGAAGGTGGAACGGCCTGGTCCTCATACCATCGAAAATACCCCGAATGGGTGGTTACGAGACATAAAGAACGCAAGGTCGTGCCGCCGTGAGGAGGGCTATTCGGCGGGGTCGATCCCCACGCGCAGCAGCCCGTACGTGAACGCGTCCTCCAGCGCCTGCCAGGACGCGGCGATCACGTTCTCCCCGACTCCGACCGTCGACCACTCGGCGTTGCCGTCGCTGGTGGTGATCAGGACGCGGGTCGTGGACTCCGTGCCGTGGCGGCCTTCCAGGATGCGGACCTTGTAGTCCACCAGCTCGAACTTGGCGAGCTGCGGGTAGATCCGCTCCAGTCCGACCCGCATCGCCCGGTCGAGGGCGTTGACCGGGCCGTTGCCCTCGGCGGTGGCGACGATCCGCTCGCCCTTGGCCCAGAGCTTCACGGTGGCCTCGTTGGCGTGGGTGCCGTCGGGCCGGTCCTCGACGATCGCCCGCCAGGACTCCGTACGGAAGTAGCGGCGGGCCCGGCCCTCCACCTCCTCGCGGAGCAGCAGCTCGAAGGAGGCGTCGGCGGCCTCGTAGGTGTAGCCCTGGAGCTCGCGCTCCTTGACCCGGTCGACGACCCGGGCGACCAGCGCGCGGTCGCCGCCGAGGTCGACGCCGAGCTCCTTGCCCTTCAGCTCGATCGAGGCGCGCCCGGCCATGTCGGAGACCAGCATCCGCATGGTGTTGCCGACGAGCTCGGGGTCGATGTGCTGGTAGAGGTCCGGGTCGACCTTGATCGCGGAGGCGTGCAGCCCGGCCTTGTGGGCGAAGGCCGAAACACCCACGTACGGCTGATGGGTGGAGGGCGTCAGGTTGACGACCTCGGCGATGGCGTGCGAGATCCGGGTCATCTCCTGGAGCGCGCCCTCGGGCAGCACCTTCTTGCCGTACTTGAGCTCCAGGGCGGCGACCACCGGGAAGAGGTTGGCGTTGCCGACGCGCTCGCCGTAGCCGTTGGCGGTGCACTGGACGTGCGTGGCGCCCGCGTCGACGGCGGCGAGGGTGTTGGCGACGGCACAGCCGGTGTCGTCCTGGGCGTGGATGCCGAGCCGGGCGCCGGTGTCGGCGAGGACGGTGGCGACGACGGCCTGGACCTGGGCGGGGAGCATGCCGCCGTTGGTGTCGCAGAGGATCACGACGTCGGCGCCGGCCTCGGAGGCGGCGCGGACGACGTCCTTGGCGTACTGCGGGTTGGCCTTGTAGCCGTCGAAGAAGTGCTCGCAGTCGACGAAGACGCGGCGGCCCTGGGAGCGGAGGTGGGCGACGGTGTCGCGGACCATCTCCAGGTTCTCGTCCAGGGTGGTGCGCAGGGCGAGCTCGACGTGCCGGTCGTGCGACTTGGCGACCAGCGTGATCACGGGGGCGCCGGAGTCGAGGAGCGCCTTGACCTGCGGGTCGTCGGCGGCGCTGCCGCCGGCCCTGCGGGTCGCGCCGAACGCGACGAGCCGCGCGTTCTTGAAGGTGATCTCCTGCTGCGCGCGGGCGAAGAACTCGGTGTCGCGCGGGTTGGCGCCGGGCCAGCCGCCCTCGATGAAACCGACGCCGAAGTCGTCGAGGTGTCGCGCGATGGTCAGCTTGTCCGCGACGGTGAGGTTGATGCCTTCACGCTGCGCGCCGTCGCGCAGCGTCGTGTCGAAGACATGGAAGCTGTCGTCGAGGCGCGAGCTCTCGTCGGTCTCCGTGGTCATGGCTCTGATGGCTCCTGTCGGATGTGGCTCCGGAAGGTCTGGATCCACTTGCCCCCATTCTCACGCGCTGTCCGTTTCCGGCGGGTGGTGGGGCCGGAAAACGAAAAAACCCCTCGCGGGTGCGAGAGGTCTGCGCGCGGGTCTGAGGCACGGTGTCCACTGCCGCGGGGGTGGAGTCGCGGTTCAGTGGCCACTGCGGACCGGCGCGCTGCTGCCGATAATCATCGTGGTAGCGAGCACGCGGGCAGTCTGCCACATCTGTACGGGTGACGGGATCGCGGTCTCAGGATGCGGGCGGGGGTCCGGTGGTAGGCGTCCCTGTATGAGCACCTCACCCCCTTCCGGCCCGCCGGCGGGACCGCCACGCGGCCCCCTCGGCCCGGGTTCGGGGGGCGGCGGCGTCCCCCCTGTTCCTCCCGGGCCTTCCTCCGGCCCCGCGGAGCAGCCAGAGCCGCCTCCCCCGGACGGCCGACGCCGCCGCACCCTGGTGACCGCCGGAGCCGGCGTGGTCGTCGCCCTCGGCCTGGCGGTGGCCCTGGTCGCGATGTTGCGCGACGGGGGTGACGACGGCGGGCCGTCGCCGACCGTCACGACGTCGGTGAACGACGAGGCCGCCCGCGCCAGGGCCCGCACCCTCGCCTCCACCGTGGCCCTGGACGCCCCCGACTGGGGGCCCGGATACCAGCGCTCGTCGCCGTACGAGATGGACCCCGCCCCCGAGTTCGAGGTGCGGAGCAACTGTGAGCTGCACGACCAGAGCGGCCGGGCCGGCACCTTGGCCGCGCTCAGGCGATGGGTCAGGCCTCCGGACACCACTCCGGGCAGCTACACCGAGGTGCGGGTGTTCGCCGACGTGGCGACGGCGCAGTCGTACGTGAACGACGTCGAGACAGGCACCCGTCGCTGTCCGGAACAGGTCAGCGGAATGGTCCGGTACACAGGCGTCCGGCAGGCCACGGCGCCTGCGGTGACGGGCCTCGACAAGGTGGTCGCCGAGGACGGCCGGCAGGCCACCGACGCGGAAGGGCGGACGACGGACTACCCGTACGTGCTCTACACCGGCCGCTCGGGCTCGACCGCGCTCTCCGTCCTCGCGTACGACGACGCCGACGGCGATCAGGCGCAGCTGGCCGAGCGCGCCACGAGCGCCCTCCAGAAGCTTCAGCAGCGACTGGCGAACGCCTCGCGGTGATCCTGGCCCGGCCTCACGGTCGCAGCAACGTGTCCGCCACGAACTCCCGCACGTGGTCGATGACGTGCTCCCGGCTGGTACCCGGGATGCCGACCGCCACATGGACGCTGAAGCCGTCGAGCAGGGCGCGCATCCGGGTCGCGTACCGGTCGGGGTCTACGGGGCGGAACTCGCCGCGCGAGACCCCCTCGGCGATCAGCGCGACCAGGTCCCGGTGCCAGGCGCCCTCGATCGCGGCCTGCCGGGCGCGCGCGTCGTCGTCGGCGTTCTGGGACCGGTTCCAGACCTCCAGCCAGAGGGTCCAGTGGGGATCGCGCGGGCCGTCCGGCACGTAGACGTCGACGTAGCCGTCGAGGCGCTCGCGGGCGCTCCCCGACCGGGAGAGCAGCGCGCTGCGCTCGGCGCCGAGCCGCCCCTCGCTCCACTCCAGGGTCTGGAGCAGCAGCTCGTCCTTGGTGCGGAAGTAGTAGAGCAGGTGCCCGCTGCTCATCCCGACCTCACGCCCGAGCCCGGCCATGGTCAGCCCTTCGAGCCCGCGCTCGGCGATGGTGTCCATGGCGGCGGCGAGGACGTCCTCGCGGGGTGGCGCCGCCTGGTTGCGGCGACGGGGGGAGGCGGGGGAAGGCGGGCTGATGCTGCTCACTCGTACGTTCTACCCGATCGGCTCGGCGTCGGTTTCGCGGACCCCGTCAGGGGCATGGCCGCACGCTGTCTCGGAGCGCGCCGCCATGCCCCTGAGGGGCTTCAGACCTTCGGCTGCTGCTGCGTGATGCAGTGGATGCCGCCGCCGCCCGCGAAGATGGCGCGGGCGTCGACCAGAGTGACGATCCGCTCCGGAAACAGCCGGCGGAAGATGCCCGCCGCGATCTCGTCGTTCGGGTCGTCGAAGCCGCACAGGACCACTCCGCCGTTGCAGAGGTAGTGGTTGATGTACGAGTAGTCGACCCAGTCGCCCTCCTCGTCCTTCAGGACGGTCGGGGCCGGGATCTCCACGACCTCCAGCCGGCGGCCCTTGGCGTCCGTCGAGCGGCTGAGGATGTCGACGTACATCCGCGAGCGCTCGTGGTCGGGGTGGGCCGGGTCCTGCTGGCTGTGGACGACCACGACGCCGGGCCTGGCGAAGGCGGCGACGATGTCGACGTGGCCCTGGGTTCCGTAGAGGCCGTAGTCGCCGGCCAGGCCGTGCGGGAGCCAGATCGCCTTCGTCGTGCCGAGCTTGGCGTGGATCTCGGCCTCGACCTCGGCGCGGCTCCACTCGGGGTTGCGGCCGGCGCCGAGCTGGACGGTGTCGGTCAGCAGGACCGTTCCCTCACCGTCGACGTGGATCGCGCCGCCCTCGTTGACCAGCGGGCTGCTCAGTACGGAGACACCGGCGAGATCGGCGACATGACGGGCGATCTTGGAGTCGTGCTCCCAGCGGGCCCAGTCCTGCCCGCCCCAGCCGTTGAACACCCAGTCGACGGCGGCCAGTTCGGTGCCGTCGGTGACGAAGGTCGGGCCGATGTCGCGCATCCAGGCGTCGTCCAGGTCGCGCTCGACCAGCTCGATCGCGTCGCCGAGCAGAGCCCGCGCGGAGTCCAGCTGGCCGGGGCCGACCACCATCGTGACCGGCTCGAAGCGGCGTACGGCGCGGGCCACGGACGCCCACGCGGTACGGGCCTCGGCCAGCTCCTCGTCGTTGGTGAAGGTCGGGTTGGGGCCGGGCCAGGCCATCCACGTGCGCTCGTGCGGGGCCCACTCGGCCGGCATTCGGAAGGTCATGGAAGGAGTCCTCAGAGGAAGTAGAGACGGTTCAGGGAGATGGAGTCGGCCGGTTCGGAGCGGATCGGGTCGCCGTCCAGCGACACCAGTCCGGTCCGGCCGTCCACCCCCACCTGGCCGATACGGGAGTTCAGGAGCAGGTCGCCGGGGCCGATGCCCCGGGTCCCGCGGACGGCGACGCGGCGGCGCCTGGTCGGCATCCGGTCCGAGCCGAGGTCGACGGCGGCCTGCGCGACGAACGCGACCGAGATGTCGGCCGGGGCCGCCCCGTGGGCGCCGAAGAGCGGCCCGAGGACGAGCGGTTCGCAGGTGTCGGTGGCGGCGTTCGGATCGCCCACGACCCCCCACGCGGGGAAGCCGGACTTCAGCACCATCTGGGGCTTGGCGCCGAAGTACTGCGGCCGCCACAGCACGATGTCGGCCATCTTGCCGACCTCGATCGAGCCGATCTCGTGTGCGAGGCCGTGGGCGATCGCCGGGTTGATGGTCAGCTTGGCCATGTAACGGAGCACACGCGCGTTGTCGTCGTGTTCGCCGTCGCCCTCCATGGGGCCCAGCTCGGCCTTCATCTTCCCGGCCATGGCGAAGGTCCGGCGTACGGTCTCGCCGGCCCTTCCCATCCCCTGCGCGTCGGAGGAGGTGATCCCGATCGCGCCGAGGTCGTGCAGGACGTCCTCCGCCCCCATCGTCCCGGCCCGGATCCGGTCCCGCGCCATGGCGGCGTCGCCGGGCAGGTCGGTCTTCAGGTCGTGGACGGAGACGATCATGCCGTAGTGCTCGGCGACCGCGTCGCGCCCGAAGGGGAGCGTGGGGTTGGTGGACGAGCCGATGACGTTCGGTACGCCCGCCATCTTGAGGACGTTCGGTACGTGGCCTCCGCCGCAGCCCTCGATGTGGAAGGCGTGGATGGTCCGGCCGTCGAGGACCCTGAGCGTGTCCTCGACCGAGAGGCACTCGTTCAGGCCGTCGCTGTGCAGGGCGACCTGGACGTCGTGCTCCTCGGCGACCCGGAGCGCGGTGTCGAGGGCGCGGGTGTGGGCGCCCATGTCCTCGTGCACCTTGAAGCCGGAGGCCCCGCCCTCGGCGAGGGCCTCGACCAGCGGGGCGCCGTCCGAGGAGGAGCCACGGGCGAGGAAGCCGATGTTGACGGGCCAGGCGTCGAAGGCGCTGAAGGCGTGCTGGAGGGCCCATGGCGAGTTGACGCCAACCCCCCAGACAGGACCGAACTCCTGTCCGATGATGGTGGTGACACCAGAGGCGAGGGAGGCCTCCATGATGCGCGGGGACAGCAGGTGGACATGGGTGTCCACAGCACCGGCGGTGGCGATGAGCCCCTCGCCGGAGACGATCGACGTGCCGGTGCCGACGACCACGTCGACACCGTCGAGGGTGTCCGGGTTGCCCGCGCGCCCGATGGCGTGGATCCGGCCCTCGCGAATACCGATGGACACCTTGCGGATGCCCTGGACGGCGTCGATGACGAGGACGTTGCTGATCACGACGTCACAGGTCTCGCGGACGGCCGCCGCCTTGAGGTGAAGGCCGTCGCGGGCGGTCTTGCCGAAGCCCGCGAGGAACTCGTCGCCGGGCTTCTGGGAGTCGGACTCGACGCGGACGACGAGCCCGGAGTCGCCGAGGACGACCCGGTCGCCCGCGCGGGGTCCGTGCACCGATGCGTACTCGTACGGGTCCATCACTCGCCTTCCTTCGTGAGCTGCGCTCCCAGGTAGCCGCAGGCCGCGGCGCGCCGCAGGGCCTCTTCCTTCGCGCCGGGCGCGTCCAGCGGGCCGTCGACCAGGCCCGCGAAGCCGATGGCGATCCGCGCGCCGCCGATCGGCACGAGACCGACCTCCGCCTCGCCGTCCGGGTCGAAGCGGAAGGAGGAGCCGGCGGGGACGGCCAGCCGCATGCCGTAGGCGGCGGCGCGGTCGAAGTCCAGGCGCGGGTTGGCCTCGAAGAAGTGGAAGTGCGAGGTGACGCTGACCGGGACGGTCGCGGTGTTACGGACCGTGAGGATCAGCGCGGGGGACTGCTCGGCCTCGGTGGGGCCCGGCAGCAGCGCGCCCGGGGCGCCGTCGCCCAGGGAAGGACCGCCGATCGGGTCGGAGACGACCGCGAGCCGCGAGCCGTCGTCGAAAACCGCCTCGACATGCACTTCGGTGACGACATCGGCCACACCCGGCAGCACGTCGTCCGGGCCGAGGACGGACCTGGCGGCGTCGATCGCCTCGGCGAGCCGTCGGCCGTCGCGGGCCGCCTCGCAGACGGTGTCCGCGATGAGGGCCGTCGCCTCCGGCACATTGAGCCGAAGGCCCCGGGCCCGGCGGGCCCGCGCGAGCTCGGCGGCCCCGAAGAGCAGCAGCCGGTCGCGTTCGGTGGGAGTCAGTCGCACGTCCACACACCTCCTGTTTGAGCGACACTCTAAACGGTGAACGCGCAGGATCCAAGCATTGACGTACGCGTCAGTAGTGCGTCACATTGAGCGTCACTCTAATTGAGCGCCACTCTAAACCTGTCCACCCGCTTGCACCGCAGGGAGCCCCCATGCCGATCGAACAGCGCGGAGTCGACACCATCCCCGAAGCGGAACGCACCAGCGGTCCGCGTGACCTCTTGGCCATCCTCCTCGGCTCGAACCTCTGCCTCGGAGTGATCGTCTTCGGCTGGCTGCCGGTCTCCTTCGGCCTCGGCCTATGGGCGTCGGTGACCTCCGTGGTCACCGGCACGCTCATCGGCGTCGCCTTCACAGCCCCGCTCGCGCTCGTCTCGCTGCGCACCGCGACCAACCTCTCCACCTCCAGCGGCGCCTTCTTCGGTGTGCGCGGCCGCCTCGTCGGCTCGGTGGTCGGCCTGCTGCTCTCCCTCGGTTACACGGCCCTCACGCTGTGGATCGGCGGGGACGTGGTGGTCGGCACGCTCGCCCGGCTGACCGGTCTGCCCACCGGCAGCGCCACGCACGCGGTGGTGTACGCGGTGCTCGCCGCCTGCACGGTCGTGGGCGCGGTGTACGGCTACGGCCTGCTGCTCCGGCTCAGCAAGGCGCTCGCGATCGGCATGACCCTGCTGCTCGGCCTCGGCCTGGTGGCATACGGCGGCGACCTCACCGTGGCCCCGGTGGCCGACACCCCGTATCTGCTCGGCTCGTTCTGGCCGACGTGGGTGCTGTCCGCGGTGGCGGCAGGACTCAGCGGCCCGGTCGCCTTCATCACGCTGCTCGGCGACTACACCCGCTACATGTCCCCCAAGCGGCACAGCCCGAAGAAGGTCCTGACGACCACCTGTGTCGGCCTGGTCGCCGGCCTGCTGATCCCTCAGCTCTTCGGCACGTACACGGCGTTGGCGGCGCGCGGCGCGCTCGACTACGCGGGCCCGCTCGTCGCGGCCTCCCCCGCCTGGTACGTGGTGCCGCTGCTGCTCGCCGCGACCGCCGGCACGGTCGGCAACGCGGGCCTGATGCTGTACTCGATGGGCCTGGACCTGGACGCGATCCTGCCCCGGGCGACCCGGGCGCGGGCGACGCTCGTGGTGGCGGCGGTGGCGACGGCCTTCGTCTTCCTCGGCCACTTCGCCTCGGACGCGCAGTCGGCGATGACGTCGTTCGTGCTGCTGCTGACGGCGATCGGCACGCCGTGGGCGGTGATCACGCTGATCGGCCACGCCCGCTGTCGCGGCGCGTACGACCCGGAGGCGCTGCAGGTCTACAACCGCCGGGCGCGGGGCGGCGCGTACTGGTTCTCGGCGGGCTGGCACCCGCGGGCGACGGTGTCCTGGGCCCTGGGTGCGGGCGTGGGCCTCGCGGCCGTGTCGACGCCCTTGTACGAAGGGCCGCTGCTGGCCCTGACGGGCGGGATCGACTGCAGCTTCGTCCTGTCGGCGCTCGTGGGCGGGCTGCTGTACGCGACGCTGACGGCGCGCGCGGCGGTCGCACCGGAGCGAGGTCGGGAGCCGGGCCGGGAGCCCGAGGCCGAGCCGGCCGTTTCCTGAGCGGTCCCGTGGTGGGCCCCGCGGTGAGCGGGCCCGAGCGCGGAGCTGCCCCCGGGGTGTGCCCATCCGTCCCGCACTGCGTGGACGGGCGTGGCCACACCCCGGGGGCAGCGCGTCGTCTAGCCCAGCTCGTGGGTCCAGCCGTGGACGTCCTCGGACTTGCCCGTCTGGATGGCGAGCAGCGCGTCGCGGAGCTTCATCGTGACCTCGCCGGGCTCCCCGCCCGACTGCTGCCACTCGCCGCGCGCCGACTTCACCGTGCCGACCGGCGTGATGACCGCGGCCGTGCCGCAGGCGAAGACCTCGGTGAGGGTGCCGTTCTCGCTGTCGGCCTGCCACTGGTCGATCGAGACGCGGCCCTCCTCGGAGCTGTAGCCGAGGTCCTTGGCCAGCTGGAGGAGCGAGTCACGGGTGATGCCCGCGAGGAGCGAGCCGGTGAGCGTCGGCGTGACGATCTTGTCCCCGTACACGAAGTACAGGTTCATGCCGCCGAGCTCCTCGACCCACTTGTGCTCCACGGCGTCGAGGTAGGCGACCTGGTCGCAGCCCTTCGCGGCGGCCTCGGCCTGGGCCAGCAGGGAGGCCGCGTAGTTGCCGCCGGTCTTGGCGTCGCCCACGCCGCCCGGGACGGCGCGGACGCGGTCCTCGGAGAGCCAGATCGAGACGGGCTTGACGCCACCGGGGAAGTACGGACCGGCGGGCGAGGCGATGACGACGAAGAGGTACTCGTTCGCCGGTCGCACACCCAGGCCGACCTCGGTCGCGATCATGAACGGGCGCAGGTAGAGCGAGTCCTCGCCGCCGTGCGCCGGAACCCACGCCTTGTCCTGCTGGACGAGGACGTCGCACGCCTCGATGAAGGTCTCGACGGGCAGCTCCGGCATGGCGAGCCGGCGCGCGGAGGCCTGGAAGCGCCGGGCGTTGGCGTCCGGGCGGAAGGTCGCGACACTGCCGTCGGGGCGGCGGTACGCCTTCAGGCCCTCGAAGATCTCCTGGGCGTAGTGCAGGACGTTCGTGGCCGGGTCGAGGGAGAGCGGGCCGTACGGCACGAGCTGGCCGTCGTGCCAGCCGCGGCCCTCGGTCCAGCGGATGGTCACCATGTGGTCGGTGAAGTGGCGGCCGAATCCGGGGTTGGCCAGGATCGCCTCGCGCTCCGCGTCGGACAGCGGGCTGGAGGAGGGCTTGAGCTCGATCGTGGGCGTCGTCATGAGTGCTAGTCCTTCACCGGTTGTGTGTGACGGACCGCGCTCACGCCGCTATCAGTGCTCTGCTAGGACGTCCGAGCTTTCCCGCATGCCGCGGCCCCACGTTCGATTATCGCCCGTGGAGACCTGTGCACGAAACGGTGTGATGCGGTCCAGGGTTTGATGGTGGCACCCTGCGACCGCATAGGTACAGCCGCCGGGTGCTCGATGGCGACCCGGCGGCTGTGTGGCGTTCAGTCGGCGGGTCAGCTCGCTACGCGTACCGCGAGCGCGTCGCCGATCTCGTCGGTCGTACGGACGGAGTCGCCGCGCTCGGTCAGGTCGGCGGCGACGGCGGCCTCGATGCGGCCGGCCTCGGTCTCGTGGCCGAGGTGGCGCAGGAGGAGGGCGACGGAGAGCACGGTGGCCGTCGGGTCGGCCTTGCCCTGGCCCGCGATGTCCGGCGCGGAGCCGTGCACGGGCTCGAACATGGACGGGAACTCGCCGCTCGGGTTGATGTTGCCGGAGGCGGCGACGCCGATGCCACCGGAGACCGCCGCGGCGAGGTCGGTGATGATGTCACCGAAGAGGTTGTCGGTGACGATCACGTCGAACCGCTCGGGCTGCGTGACGAGGAAGATCGTCGCCGCGTCCACGTGGAGGTAGTCGGTGGTGACCTCGGGGAACTCCTGGGCCACCTTGTTGAAGATGTTGGTCCAGAGGTGGCCCGCGTACGCCAGGACGTTGTTCTTGTGGACCAGCGTCAGCTTCTTGCGCGGGCGGGCCTGGGCGCGGGCGAAGGCGTCGCGGACGACACGCTCGACACCGAAGGCCGTGTTGACGGAGACCTCGGTGGCGACCTCGTGCGGGGTGCCGGTGCGGATCGAGCCGCCGTTGCCGGTGTACGGGCCCTCGGTGCCCTCGCGGACCACGATGAAGTCGATCTCGGGCTGACCCTTGAGCGGCGTCGAGACGCCCGGGAGCAGCTTCGACGGCCGCAGGTTCACATGGTGGTCGAAGAGGAAGCGGAGCTTCAGCAGGAAGCCGCGCTCCAGCACGCCGGACGGGACCGAGGGGTCGCCGATCGCGCCGAGCAGGATGGCGTCGTGCTGCTTGAGGGCCTCGGCGTCGGCGTCGGTGAGGGTCTCACCGGTCGCGTGGTAGCGCTTGGCGCCGAAGTCGTACTCCTTCGTCTCCAGCTTCACATCCTGCGGGAGCGCGGCAGCGAGGACCTTGAGGCCCTGGGCCACGACCTCCTGGCCGATGCCGTCGCCGGGAATGACTGCGAGATTGATGCTGTGAGACATGTCGGCACCCTACTCCTCGTCCCATCGGTTGACACTCACTGTCCACGATACGGACGAGGCCATCCGGGTGGTCAGTGGCCGGTCGAGCCGCCGTTGTCACGGCGGTCGAGGGCGCGCTGGAGGGCGGCGGCGGCGTTCTTGCGGGCGTCGTCACCGCTCGGGCGGGCGACGGAGTGACGGACTCGGCGGGCGGTCTCAGCGGCCATGGGGGATCGACTCCTCGAGATCAGTGGTGATCCTGGAACGGAAGATCAGTGGTGATCGAAGGCGCCGGAAGGGGCGGGGAGCGGGCCCACAGGGGTTACCTGCACGGGGGCAGCGCGCTCACGACCGCCATTCGCTGATGGAGCGAGACGTTCGGCTCCTACAAAGCTAGGACAGGTGGCCGCATCTGTCTCCACAATTACTCGGACTTCCTACTATCTGAGACGGCGGCCGGCCCACACCCGCTCGCAGCTCGCGGATCAGCGCCCGCACGGCAAGGGATCCGGCCAGCTCAGGGGTGGTGACGTAGCCGACGGACCGGGTCGGGCGCTCCGGACCGAGATCGGTGATCTCGACCGAGGGCGGTGCTCCGACCAGGGAGAGTTCCGGCATCACGGCCATGCCGAAACCACTGCTCACCATTGAGAGCACCGCTCCGTCGTCCTCGGCCTCGACGGTCGCCGCCGGCAGCCAGTCCTGCTCCGCCCACCACTCCCGGGTGTACGAGGAGCAGTTCTCCGTCCAGTCCACGAGCGGCAGGGTGCGCGGCGCGGCGTGCCCGGCCGGGTGCACCAGCGCGTAGCCCTCCTCCACCAGCACGCCGCCGACGAGCCGCGGCGGCACGGGGGAGGTCGTCCCGATCGTCGCGATGCCGAGGTCGGCCCGCCCGTCCAGGACTTCACCGGCCGTCCCGCGCCCCACCTCCCGTACGATCCGCACCTCCGGGGTGATCTCGGGATGGCGGTCCGCCAGCCGCTCCAGGGCGCGCGGCAGCAGATGCAGCGCGGCGCTGCGGAAGGCGGCGATCCGCAGCGGCCCGGCGACGGTCCCGCTCGCCGCGCCCCGCACTTCGGCCCCCATCACGTCGAGCAGCCGCAGCACCCGGCGTGCGTGGGCGAGGGCCCGCTCCCCGGCGGCGGTGGGTGTGGCCCCGGTCCGCCCCCGGTCGAAGAGGACCGCGCCGAGTTTGCGCTCGCTCGTCCGCACCGAATGGGAGACGGCGGACTGCGTCATGCCCAGGGCGGCAGCGGCGGCCGAGAAGCCGCGCTCGCTCCCGACGGCGAGAAGGATGCGGAGTTCATGCGGCGCGAGATCGGTCATCGGCGCTGTCACCTCGGGGTATGAGGACGTTTCATGGATCGGTCGGTTCCATCGACGCAACCTACTGCCCGGCCGTGGGACTCCTTCCTACGGTCTCCCCCATGACGCACGACACCATGATCACCGTCCACCAGACGTCCCGCCCCGAGGGCTTCCCCACCCCCGCCCACTTCGCCTTCGTCGAGGCCGCGATCCCCGAGCCGGCGCCCGGCACCGCGCTCGTCGAGAACGTCCTCTGGTCCGTGGACCCGTACCACCGCGAGGCGATGGACGGCGACTTCCTGTGGACGCTGAACTCCCCCATGGAGGGCCGCACATTGGGCCGGGTCCTGGACTCCCGTACGCCCGCGCTCTCCCCCGGCGACCTGGTCCTGCACCGCAAGGGCTGGCGTACGCACTCCGTCGTCGCGCCGGACGAGGTGCGCGCCGTCCCGGACTTCGACGGCGTGCCCCTGGCCGCGTACCTGAGTGTCCTGGGCGGTACGGGCCTGTCGGCGTACGTCGGGCTCACCCGGATCGCGCGGCTCAAGCCCGGCGAGGACCTGTTCGTCTCCGCGGCGGCGGGCGGGGTCGGCACGGCAGCGGGGCGTTTCGCGCGGCTCCTCGGCGCCGGACGCCTGGTCGGCAGCGCGGGTTCGGCGCGGAAGGTCGCGTACCTGACGGAGGAGGTCGGCTTCGACGCGGCCTTCGACCATCACGACGGTCCGGTGACCGAGCTGCTCGCCAAGGCCGCCCCGGACGGCATCGACGCCGCGCTCGACGGGGTGGGCGGGGACCACCTGGAGGCCGCGATCGCCTCCCTGCGCGAGCACGGCCGGATCGCCTGGGTCGGCGCCGTCGCCCAGTACCACTCGCTCTCCTCTCCTCCGCCGGCCCCGCGCAACCTCTTCGACGTGGTCGAGAAGAGCATCCGGCTCGAAGGGTTCCTCGTCCGCGACCACGCGGACGCGCAGGAGGAGTTGTACGCGTTCGCCGTGCCCCACCTGCGCAGCGGCCGGCTGCCGCTGGACGTGACGGTCGCCGCCGGTTTCGAGCGCATCGTGGACGCGTTCCTCGGGATGCTGCGCGGCGAGAACACCGGGAAGATGCTGGTGGCGCGATCCAGCTAGCGATCCCAGCTAGGTTGCGTTCCTACCTAGCTGGTGCTGGAATACAGCCATGGCCGCAGACCGCAGATCCAGCTGGCTCAAGGGAGTCCTCGACCTCCTCGTCCTCTCCTGCCTCACGGAGGAGGAGAGTTACGGGTACGAGATCTCCAAGGCACTCGCCGAGGCGGGCCTTGGCGAGATCAAGGGCGGGACCCTCTATCCGGTGCTGAACCGGCTGGAGGAGGCCGGGCTGGTGGAGGCCGAGTTCCGGGCCGCCGAGCGCGGGCCGGGGCGCCGCTACTACCGCCTCACCGAGCAGGGCCGGAGCTACCTCACCACCGAGAGCGGGGCGTGGCTGACCTTCCACACCGCCGTTCGGACCACGCTGAAACCCGGGGGAACACGATGAACACCGAGCCGAGCACGTACTTCGACGAGCTGACCTCCGCGCTGCGCGAGGCGGGCGTACCGGCGGAGCAGATCGCCTCCACCGTCGCCGAACTGCGCGGGCACCTCGCCGACACGGGAACGTCGCCGCAGGAGGAGTTCGGCCCGGCCGCGGACTTCGCGGCACGTCTGGGCGGCACGATGCCGGCGGCGGCGGAGCCCGCCGAGAAGGCCGAGACCTGGCTCTGGACCGCCGACATCTACAACGACCGGCGACTGCTCGCGCTCCATGGCGACCAGGGCTGGGAGGTCGAGGGGCTCGACACCCTCGGCCGGTTCATGTGCCGACGGGTGCCCGGCGCCGCCCTGCGCTGGGAGTACCGCCGTGAGCTGATCAGCGGGAACCGGCGCGACGCCGTGCTGGACCGGCTGACGCCGGAGGGGTGGGAGATGTGCGGGGAGTGGATGCTCTTCGCCTACTTCAAGCGCCCGAAGGCGGCGAGCGAAGGACCGGCCGGCGCTCTCGACACGCTGCCCGAGCGGCCCGGCCGGTGGCTCTTCCTCAGCCGCAAGGGCAAGGCACTGCTCGCCGTCTGGCTGCTGACGGTCGTCGCCGCCGTGGTGACGACCGCCGTCGGTGCCTTCGACCTGCCCCCCTCCATGGCGCTCTTCGCCGCGCTGTTCGGACTGGCGGGCGGAGTGATCGGCCTGAAGCGGGACGCCGCCAAGGGCTGCCAGGGCTGAGTGCTCCGCGCCCTCACAGCACGTCGCCGTCGCGCCAGTCGAAGACGAGCGCGGCGGCGGGGGCGGGGAGGGCCCGGCCGCCCGCGGGCCGGACGTAGGTCGAACCCTCCTCCTCGGGCAGGTGCACGACCCCCTCGGGCCCGAGCGCCTCGATCCGCCCCTCCCACGGGCGCCAGCCGCGTGCCGTGTAGAGCGCGGCGCCGTCGTCGGAGGCGGAGAGCGCGCCGAACGCGTACGCGCCGTCGATCACCCGCTCCAGCTCGGCCATGACGAGCCCGCCCAGGCCCTGTCGGCGCCGGTCGTCGCGCACGCCCACGCCCTCGACGTACCCGACGCGGTACGAACGGCCGTCGTGGAGCACGCGCCGCATGATGACGCTGCCGTGGGCGGCGACACCGCGCTCGTCCTCGATCCAGGCGTGCACGCCGCCGAGGGCGTGGTCCCAGTCCTCGTCGGAGAAGTCGCCCTCGAAGGCGGCGTCGAGCATCTCCCGTACGGCGCGCAGCCGTTGGACGCCGAGTTCATGGGTGGGGGCGACACGCACAGAGTCCGTCATGCCCCCAGCCTGCCGCACACACCCGGCCTGGACCGGTTCGCCCGGTCAGGCCGTGGCCTTCTCCAGGTCGCGGGCCATGCGCTCCACCCAGTCGGCGAAGCCCTCCCGATGGTCGCCCTCGCCCCTGCGCAGGGCCGCGACCTGCGCGTCCGTGATCCGGTCAGGTCCCTGCTCGGTCAGCAGCCGGTGCAGCTCCTTCATCAGGGACATCATCCGCACCGCGTCGAGGTGCTCGATCGCGTCGACCCCGTGCCCAGGGCCGAGCGTCGTCGAACCAGGCATGACGTACCTCCTCGTCGAGCCCCCTCCCAGCAGCGTAAGCCCCCCGCATGAGAACCGCCCCCGTCCTCAGTTGGGGGACCGAGGAGGGGGGCGGTGTTCAGGGAGAGTGACGGCGTCAGCCCATGTGCGGGTAGCCGTACTCGGTCGGCGGGACCAGGGTCTCCTTGATCGCGCGGGTCAGCGTCCAGCGCATCAGGTTCTGCGGCGCGCCCGCCTTGTCGTTCGTGCCCGAGGCGCGGCCGCCGCCGAAGGGCTGCTGGCCGACGACGGCGCCGGTCGACTTGTCGTTGATGTAGAAGTTGCCCGCCGCGTAGCGGAGCTTCGCCATCGCGTCGGCCGCGGCGGCGCGGTCACCGGCGATGATCGAGCCGGTCAGCGCGTACGCCGACACGGACTCCATCTGCGCCAGCATCTCCTCGTAACGGTCGTCCTCGTAGACGTGGACGGCGAGGATCGGGCCGAAGTACTCGGTCGTGAAGACCTCGTTCTCCGGGTCGGTGCACTCGATGACGGTCGGGCGGACGAAGTAGCCCTCCGAGTCGTCGTACGTGCCACCGGCGACGATCGTGCAGGTCTCGTCGGCCTTCGCGCGGTCGATCGCGGCCTTGTTCTTGGCGAACGCGCGCTCGTCGATGACGGCGCCGATGAAGTTCGACAGGTCGGTGACGTCACCCATCCGGATGCCGTCGACCTCGGCCGCGAACTCCTCCTTGAAGCCCGAGTTCCAGATCGAGGCCGGGACGTACGCACGCGAGGACGCGGAGCACTTCTGGCCCTGGAACTCGAAGGAGCCGCGGGTCAGCGCGGTCTTCAGGACGGCGCGGTCGGCGCTCGGGTGGGCGACGACGAAGTCCTTGCCGCCGGTCTCGCCGACGATCCGCGGGTACGAGCGGTACTTCTCGATGTTGTTGCCGACCGTCTTCCACAGGTGCTGGAAGGTCTTGGTCGAGCCGGTGAAGTGGATACCGGCCAGGTCCGGGTGGTTCAGGGCCACCTCGGAGACGGCGATGCCGTCGCCGGTCACCAGGTTGATGACGCCCTTCGGCAGGCCGGCCTCCTCCAGGAGCTCCATGAGGAGCACGGCGGAGTGGGTCTGGGTCGGGGACGGCTTCCAGACCACCACGTTGCCCATGAGGGCGGGGGCGGTGGGCAGGTTGCCCGCGATGGCTGTGAAGTTGAACGGCGTGATCGCGTAGACGAAGCCCTCCAGCGGGCGGTGGTCCAGTCGGTTCCACACGCCCGGGGAGTTCGCCGGCGGCTGCTCGGCGAGGATCTGGCGGGCGTAGGCCACGTTGAAGCGCCAGAAGTCGACGAGCTCGCAGGGGGTGTCGATCTCGGCCTGCTGGGCGGTCTTGGACTGGCCCAGCATCGTGGAGGCGGCCAGCGTCTCGCGCCAGGGGCCGGCGAGCAGCTCGGCGGCGCGCAGGATGATCGCGGCGCGGTCGTCGAAGGACATCGCGCGCCAGGCCGGGGCGGCGGCCAGGGCGGCGTCGATGGCGTCCTGGGCGTCCGCCTCCGTGGCGCCGGCGAAGGTGCCGATGACGGACCTGTGGTTGTGCGGCTGCACGACGTCGACGCGCTCGCCGCCACCCATGCGCTTGACGCCGCCGATGGTCATCGGCAGGTCGCGCGGGTTGTCGGCCAGCTCCTTGAGCTTGGCCTCCAGACGGGCGCGCTCGGCGGAACCGGGGGCGTAGCTGTGCACCGGCTCGTTGACCGGAGTGGGGACCTGGGTCACAGCGTCCATGAGTCTCGTAACTCCTTTTGAGAGGTGGGCTCAGCCCTTGGTGAGGATGGAGCGGACGAAGAAGAGGAGGTTGGCCGGCTTCTCCGCGAGGCGCCGCATGAAGTAGCCGTACCAGTCGGTGCCGTACGCCGTGTAGACGCGCATGCGGTGGCCCTCGGCGGCGAGACGGTTCTGCTCCTCGCTGCGGATGCCGTACAGCATCTGGAACTCGTACTCGTCCAGCTTGCGCCCCGCGCGGCGGGCGAGCTCCTGGCCGATCGAGATCAGGCGCGGGTCGTGGGAGCCGATCATCGGGTAGCCCTCGCCCTCCATCAGGATCTTCATGATCCGGACGTAGGCCTTGTCGATCTCGGCCTTGTCCTGGAGGGCGACGGAGGCGGGCTCCTTGTAGGCGCCCTTCACGATCCGCACGCGGGAGCCGTTCGCGGCGAGGCGGCGGGCGTCCTCCTCGGTGCGGAAGAGGTACGCCTGGATGACGCAGCCGGTCTGCGGGAAGTCCTTCCGCAGCTCCTCGTGGATGGCGAACATCGAGTCGAGGGTGGTGTGGTCCTCGGCGTCCAGGGTGACCGTGGTGCCGATCTCGGCGGCGGCCGCGACGACCGGACGGACGTTGGCGAGCGCGAGCTCGTGTCCGCCTTCCAGGGCCTGGCCGAACATCGACAGCTTCACCGACATCTCGGCGCGCTCGCCGAGGCCCAGCTCCTTCAGGCGGCCGATGAGCTCCAGGTACGCGTCGCGCGCGGCGTGGGACTGCTCGACGGTCGTGATGTCCTCGCCGACGACGTCGAGGGTGACCTCCAGGCCGCGGCCGGTGATGTCCTGGACGATCGGGATGACGTGGTCGACCGTCTCACCGGCGATGAACCGGTCGACGACCTGCTTGGTCCCCGGCGCGGCCGACACGAAACGGCGCATCTTGTCGCTGCGGGACGCGGCGAGGATCACGGGACCCAGCACGGGGACCTCCAGAAGGGCAGGGTGACGAAAGGTGCCTACCCGAACTTTCGTAAGCAACCGGGAACAGCACGGAGAACCACCGTGAAACCTAAGGATTGCTCCGATCGTCTGCCATCGACACCTGTCACGCATCCGTGGGCGGCATCTCATACATATGTCTGAAGGGGGTGCGAGAATGGCGCCGTGAAGGGCGATTACCAGGAACTGGTGGACGAGATCTCCGCGCTGCTCGGGGCTCCGGCGACGCTGGAGAACCGGGATTTCGGGCTGATCGCCTTCGGGGCCCACGACAGCGACGACGACATGGCCATGGACCCGGTCCGGACGCGCTCGATCCTGACCCGGAAGTCGACCCCGGCGGTCCGCGCCTGGTTCGAGGGCTTCGGCATCACCCGCGCCACGGGCCCGGTGCGGATCCCGGCGGCCCCGGACGCCGGGGTGTTCCGGGACCGGATCTGCCTCCCCGTACGCCATCGGGGCGTCGTCCTCGGGTACGTCTGGCTGCTCGACGCCGAGCCCGGCCCCACCCACGCCCAGCTCACCGCGGCGATGGACGTCGCCACCCGGATCGGCGGCCTGCTCGCCGACGAGGAACGCGCGGGCGCCGACCTCTCGCGCGAGCTGCGGGCCGCCCTGACGGCCGAGCGCGGCTGGCAGTACGACATGGCCCTCACCGCGCTGCGGACGGCCCTCGGCACGGACGCGGAGGGCCTGCACGCGACGGTCTGCCTGGCCCCCTGGCCCGACGAGGACAGCCCCTCCGCCCGTACGGTCCCGGGGGCCGCGGCCCTCTGCACGGTGCCGTGGCGCCCACCGACGGGGGCGGGCGGGAGCGCCCAGGAGGCCGGCCCCGGAGCCGGCGGGCGGGCCCTCGCCGTCCTGGTGCGCCTCCGGGCGGCCGACAACCCCGCCCCGGCCGTCGCCGCGGCCGAACGTCTCCGGGGCGCCGCCGGAGAGGGCGCCGTCACCGGCATCGCGGCGCCCCGCCGCGGCCTCGCCGACCTGGACGCCTCCTGGCGCGAGGCCACCGCGGCCGCGCGGGCGGCGACCGCCGAGCGCCGGCTCGGCCCGCTCGCCGAGTGGGCCGCGATCGGCCCGTACCGCCTCCTCACCGCCCTCCCCCCGGCCGAACCCGACCCGGCGGTCCGCGCCCTGCTCACCCCCGCGCACCACGAACTGGCCCGCACCGCCGAGGTGTTCCTCGACCACGCGGGCCAGGCCGGCCGCACGGCGACAGCGCTCGGCATCCACCGCCAGACCCTCTACTACCGCCTCTCCCGCGTGGAACAGCTGACCGGCCTCGACCTGGACGCGGGCGAGGACCGCCTGTTGCTGCACATGGCGCTCAAGGCCGCCCGGCTCTGAGCGCAAGGCCCCCGGACTTTGGCGGAACGCCCCCCTGGCGCGGAGCCGCGCGGGCGCCGGTCCGACTCCGGCGCCCCTACTCCCCCATCAGCACCTTGAGACCGGCCGTAAGGTCGTCCGCCGTCGGCGCCGTCTCGGGGTCCACCATCCACTGGATCATCACGCCGGTCGCGAGCGCCTGGCACAGCAGTCCCGCCACCCGGGCCTTCTCCGGGTCCGCCTCCGGGTCGAGGCCGAGGAGGGACTCCGCCATGCCCAGCCGACCCTCCCGCTGGGGCTCCTTGATGGCCTCGCGGAGCTTCTCGTCGTCGTCGAGGCGGGTGACGACCTCCGTCTGGAGCTTCCAGACCGGGCGGCTGGCGTCCGCGGCCGCGATGACCTGCTCCCAGACCAGGTGGAAGCGCTCGTACGGGTCGGCCGGCAGCGCCACCGGCTCCTCCCCGCCCGCGGGGCCCACCCGCTCGCCCCACTCCTCGGTCACCGCGAGGAACGCCTGCTGGAGCAGGGCGTCCTTGGAGCCGTAGTGGTAGCCGATCGAGGCGAGGTTGGTGCCCGAGGCGGCGACGATGTCGCGGGCCGTGGTGCGGGCGTACCCCTTCTCCAGGAGGCAGCGCTTGGCGCCGTCGAGCAGGTCTTCCTTGTGTCCCATGACAGCACTGTACCCGGCCGCTAGACAATCGTGTAAGACGCTTGTCTAGCGGCCGGGTACGGGTACTGCGGGCTCCTGGGAGCCCGGGATCAGACCAGGTTGACCGAGCGGGCCGAGGCGGCGCCGATCTCGGCCGCGATCTCCGCGAGCACCGCGGCGGGAACGGTGTCGTCCACGGTCAGCACGACGAGCGCCTCGCCGCCCTCCTCCGCGCGCGCCACCTGCATGCCCGCGATGTTCAGACCCGCCTCGCCGAGGATCCGGCCGACCGTGCCGACGACACCCGGACGGTCCTCGTAGCGCAGCACCACCATGTGGTCGGCGAGCGCCACGTCCACGTCGTAGTCGCCGACCGCGACGATCTTCTGGAGGTGCTTGGGGCCGGCCAGCGTGCCGGAGACCGCGACCTCCTCGCCGCTCGCGAGCGTGCCGCGCACGGTGACCACGTTGCGGTGGTCCGGGGACTCGCTGGAGGTCGTCAGCCGGACCTCCACACCGCGCTCCTGGGCGAAGAGCGGGGCGTTGACGTACGACACGGTCTCGTCGACCACGTCCTCGAACACGCCCTTGAGCGCGGAGAGTTCGAGCACCTTCACGTCGTGCTGGGTGATCTCGCCGTACACCTCGACGTCGAGCCGCGCCGCGACCTCGCCCGCGAGGGCGGTGAAGATGCGGCCGAGCTTCTCGGCGAGCGGCAGACCGGGCTTGACGTCCTCGGCGATGACACCGCCCTGGACGTTGACCGCGTCCGGGACCAGCTCACCGGCGAGCGCGAGGCGCACCGAGCGGGCGACCGCGATACCGGCCTTCTCCTGGGCCTCGTCCGTGGACGCGCCGAGGTGCGGGGTGCAGACCACCTGGTCGAGCTCGAAGAGCGGGGAGTCCGTGCAGGGCTCCTTCGCGTACACGTCGAGGCCCGCGCCGGCGACCCGGCCCTCCTTGAGGGCGGAGAACAGCGCGGCCTCGTCCACGATCCCGCCGCGCGCGGCGTTGACGATCCGGACGGACGGCTTGACCTTGTGCAGCGCCTCGTCACCGATGAGACCGAGGGTCTCGGGCGTCTTCGGCAGGTGGACGGTGATGAAGTCGGCGACCTCCAGGAGCTCGTCCAGGGTCAGCAGCTTCACCCCCATCTGGGCGGCGCGGGCCGGCTGCACGTAGGGGTCGTACGCGACGATCTTCATGCCGAACGCGGACATGCGCTGGGCGACCAGGACGCCGATGCGGCCGAGGCCGACGACGCCGAGGGTCTTCTCGCTCAGCTCGACGCCCGTGTACTTGGAGCGCTTCCACTCGCCGTTCTTCAGGGCGGTGTTGGCCTGCGGGATGTTGCGCGCGGTGGCGACGAGCAGACCGCACGCGAGCTCGGCGGCGGTGACGATGTTGGAGGTCGGGGCGTTCACGACCATCACGCCGGCCTTGGTGGCGGCGGAGACGTCCACGTTGTCCAGACCGACACCGGCACGGGCGACGACCCGGAGCTTGGTGGCCGCGGCGATGGCCTCGGCGTCGACCTTGGTCGCGGAGCGGACCAGGATCGCGTCGACGTCGGCGATGGCGGGGATCAGCTCGGCGCGGTCCGCGCCGTTGCAGTGCCGGATCTCGAAGTCCGGGCCCAGGGCGTCGACGGTGGCGGGCGACAGCTCTTCAGCGATGAGTACGACGGGTTTCGAGCTCACGTGAGTCCTCACAGATCCAGTGCGGACGGCCGTCCCGACGGCCGCAGGCGGTGGAGGGGGCTTGCCGCGTGAAAGCGCACGACGCTGTGGGCCTGAACGCGAATGTTGTTGAGAGTGTAGTGGTGCCATGGCGCCGTTCATGCGCCTCGTTGGAAGGATCACCCGTCCGTGGTTGGACGGGCTGTCCAACGATGGGGGAAGGGGCCGGACAACGTGTCCGACCCCACCCCGGAGGCTTACGCCTCCTCGTCGTTCACCCAGCTCATGAGCTTGCGCAGCTCCTTGCCGGTGGTCTCCAGGAGGTGCTTCTCGTCCTGGGTCTTGTACTCGTTGTACTTCTTCAGACCGCCGTGGTACTCGTCCATCCAGTTCTGGGCGAACGTGCCGTCCTGGATCTCGGCGAGGACCTTCTTCATCTCGGCCTTGGTGGCGTCCGTGATGATGCGCGGGCCGGTGATGTAGTCGCCCCACTCGGCGGTCTCGGAGACGGACCAGCGCATCTTCTCCAGGCCGCCCTCGTACATGAGGTCGACGATGAGCTTCAGCTCGTGCAGGCACTCGAAGTAGGCGATCTCCGGCTGGTAGCCGGCCTCGACCAGGGTCTCGAAGCCCGCCTTGACCAGCGCGCTGGCGCCACCGCACAGGACGGCCTGCTCGCCGAAGAGGTCGGTCTCGGTCTCCTCGGTGAAGGTCGTCTTGATGACGCCCGCACGCGTGCCACCGATGGCCTTGGCGTACGAGAGGGCCAGGGCGAAGGCGCTGCCCGTGGCGTCCTGCTCGACCGCGGCGATCGCGGGGACGCCGCGACCCTCCTCGTACTGGCGGCGGACCAGGTGGCCCGGGCCCTTGGGGGCGACGAGCGCGACGTCGACGCCGGCCGGGGGCTTGATGAAGCCGAAGCGGACGTTGAAGCCGTGCGCGAAGAAGAGAGCCTTGCCGTCCTTCAGGTTCGGGGCGATCGACTCCTCGTAGACCTTGGCCTGGATCGGGTCCGGGATCAGGATCATGATGACGTCGGCCTCGGCGGCGGCCTCGGCGGGCGTCACCACGCGCAGGCCCTGCTCCTCGGCCTTGGCCTTGGACTTGGAGCCCTCGTGCAGACCGACGCGGACGTCGACACCCGAGTCACGGAGCGACAGCGCGTGGGCGTGGCCCTGGCTGCCGTAACCGATCACCGCGACCTTGCGGCCCTGGATGATGGACAGGTCGGCGTCGTCGTCGTAGAACAGCTCGGCCACTGGGAATCTCCTTGATGTGCTGGTGTTGCGTCCCACCGTACGGCGGGGAGCGGGAGGAAAGTGTTCGGGTCTCGCCAGGCGGACCGCCCTGGTGGACGGACGGTCGGCCCGGGTTGACGATCAGCCGGGGCTGACGGTCAGGCGCTGCGGTCGAGGGCCCGCAGGGAGCGGTCCGTGATGGACCGCGCACCGCGCCCTATGGCGATCGTGCCGGACTGCACGAGCTCCTTGATGCCGAACTGCTCCAGCATCTTGAGCATCGCGTCGAGCTTGTCACTCGAACCGGTGGCCTCGATGGTGACCGCCTCGGGCGAGACGTCCACGGTCTTGGCGCGGAACAGCTGGACGATCTCGACGATCTGGGAGCGGGTCTCGTTGTCGGCGCGGACCTTCACCAGGACGAGCTCGCGCTGGATCGCGGCGCTGGGCTCGAGTTCGACGATCTTCAGGACGTTGACCAGCTTGTTGAGCTGCTTGGTCACCTGCTCGAGCGGCAGGTCCTCGACATTCACCACGATGGTGATGCGGGAGATGTCGGGGTGCTCGGTGACACCGACGGCGAGCGAGTCGATGTTGAACCCGCGCCGGGAGAAGAGCGCGGCGATCCGGGCGAGGATGCCGGGGGTGTTCTCCACCAGGACGGAGAGCGTGTGCCTAGTCATTGCGTCGTTCCTCTTCCTACGGCTCTCGGTCTCAGTCGTCTTCGTTGTCGCCGAAGTCGGGGCGGACGCCCCGGGCGGCCATGACCTCGTCGTTGGAGGTGCCGGCGGCGACCATCGGCCAGACCTGGGCGTCCTCGTGGACGATGAAGTCGATCACGACCGGGCGGTCGTTGATGGCGTTGGCCTCTTCGATGACCTTGTCCAGATCGGCCGGGTCCTCGCAGCGCAGCGCGACGCAGCCCATGGCCTCGGACAGCTTGACGAAGTCGGGGACGCGCGTGCCCTTGCGGGGCGCCGTGCTCGCGCCGAGCTGGGAGCCGGGGGCCTCGTGGCCGGTCTCGTCGGCGTGCAGCACCGTGCTGGAGTAGCGCTGGTTGTAGAAGAGGGTCTGCCACTGGCGGACCATCCCGAGGGCGCCGTTGTTGATGATGGCGACCTTGATCGGGATGTTGTTGAGCGCGCAGGTCACGAGCTCCTGGTTGGTCATCTGGAAGCAGCCGTCGCCGTCGATCGCCCAGACCGGGCGGTTCGGCAGGCCGGCCTTGGCGCCCATGGCGGCGGGGACGGCGTAGCCCATCGTTCCGGCGCCGCCGGAGTTCAGCCAGGTGGCGGGCTTCTCGTAGTCGATGAAGTGCGCGGCCCACATCTGGTGCTGGCCGACGCCGGCCGCGTAGATGGTGTCGGCGGGGGCGAGCTGGCCGATGCGCTGGATGACCTGCTGCGGCGAGAGGCTGCCGTCCTCCGGCAGGTCGTAGCCGAGCGGGTAGGTCTCGCGCCAGCGGTTCAGGTCGCTCCACCAGGCGGTGTAGTCGCCCGTGTTGCCCTCGCTGTGCTCGGCCTGGACGGCCTGGACCAGGTCGGCGATGACCTCGCGGGCGTCACCGACGATCGGGACGTCGGCGGCGCGGTTCTTGCCGATCTCGGCCGGGTCGATGTCGGCGTGGACGATCTTGGCGTACGGGGCGAAGCTGTCCAGCTTGCCGGTGACGCGGTCGTCGAAGCGGGCTCCGAGGGCGACGATCAGGTCGGCCTTCTGCAGCGCGGTGACGGCGGTGACCGCACCGTGCATGCCCGGCATTCCCACGTGCAGCGGGTGGCTGTCGGGGAACGCGCCCAGCGCCATCAGGGTGGTGGTGACGGGGGCGCCGGTGAGCTCGGCGAGGACCTTCAGCTCGGCGGTGGCGCCGGCCTTCAGGACACCGCCGCCGACGTACAGGACGGGGCGCTTCGCGGCGGTGATGAGCTTGGCGGCCTCGCGGATCTGCTTGGCGTGCGGCTTGGTCACCGGGCGGTAGCCGGGCAGGTCGGTCTGCGGCGGCCAGCTGAAGACCGTCTTGGCCTGCAGGGCGTCCTTGGCGATGTCGACGAGGACCGGGCCGGGACGGCCGGTGGAGGCGATGTGGAAGGCCTCGGCGATCGTCCTCGGGATGTCCTCGGCCTTGGTGACCAGGAAGTTGTGCTTGGTGATCGGCATCGTGATGCCGCAGATGTCCGCCTCCTGGAAGGCGTCCGTGCCGATGGCCTTCGAGGCGACCTGGCCGGTGATCGCGACCAGCGGGACGGAGTCCATGTGGGCGTCGGCGATCGGGGTGACCAGGTTGGTGGCGCCCGGCCCCGACGTCGCCATGCACACGCCGACCTTGCCGGTGGCCTGGGCGTAGCCGGTGGCGGCGTGGCCCGCGCCCTGCTCGTGGCGGACCAGGATGTGGCGGACCTTCTGCGAGTCCATCATCGGGTCGTACGCGGGGAGGATGGCGCCGCCCGGAATGCCGAAGACGGTGTCGGCCCCTACTTCCTCGAGAGAACGGATGAGGGACTGCGCACCCGTGACGTGCTCGACGATGGTGGCGGACTGTCCGCCGTTACGGGTCCGCGGCTGCGGATGGTGCCCGGTGGCCTGCTCGGTCATCAGCATTCTCTTCTCGAAGCAGAGGGTTTTTGCGAGGGTTTTGTCAGGGTTTGGCTGGAGCCGGTGCAACAAAAAACCCCTCGTGCCGGGAGGCAAGCGAGGGGAGCGCGTCGGGTGCGTTCAAGCCGGGCCTTATGGCCCTGCTTCAGCCGACGCGCTTTCCAAGTACGAGAATTCGGGTGCGCATGGCACTGACCCTCCCCCCGACGCACCATCAGTGTCAAGTGGGTGGGACAGGCGTCTCATTATTTGAGCGGAACGGGGGAAGGTGCGGCCCGTTTCCGACGGCGACCGCGGCCTCGCCGGGCAGCGGGTACTCGTCCCGGACGAGCGCGCGGCGCAGCCGGTACTCGTCGAGGGGGCCCGAGAAGGCCATGCCCTGGCCGTGGGTGCAGCCCATGGCGCGCAGGGCGAGCACCTGCTCGGGGACGTCCACCCCGTCGGCGACCGACTGGAGCCCGAGGTCCGAGGCGATGCGGAGCAGTCCGCTCGTGATCTTGCGGAGCCGGGCGGATTCGACCACTCCCTCGACGAGGCCGCGGTCCAGCTTCAGCACGTCGACCGGGAGGCGGCGGAGCGCGTTGATCGCCGCGTAGCCGCTGCCGAAGCCGTCGAGCGCGATCCGCACGCCGAGCCGGCGCAGGGCGACCAGGCGCTGCTCCAGGTCGTCGAAGGAGACCCGGGGGTCGTTGTCGGCCAGCTCGATCATCAGGGAGCCGGATGGGAGCCCGTGGCGGGTCAGCAGCGCCTCGACGGAGCCGAGCGGCAGGGAGCGGTCGAGGAGCCGGCGGGCGGGGAGCCGGACGGAGACCGGCGTGCGGTGGCCGAGGCCGGCCCGCTCGGCGGCCTGCTCGACGGCGTGCTCCAGGAGCCAGCGGCCGAGCTCGGCGATGCGCTCGCCGTCGTCGGCGACCCGCAGGAACTCGGCGGGGGTGAAGAGGATCCCCTGGGCGGAGCGCCAGCGGGCCTGGGCGGCGACGGCGGTGATCCGGCCCGTCGTCAGGTCCACGACGGGCTGGTGGAGCAGGGCGAACTCGCCGTCGTCCAGTGCCGTGCGCAGCCGGGTGGCCAGTTCGGTCCTGCGGACGACCTCGGCCTGCATCTGCGGCGCGTACATCTCGACGCGGTCCTTGCCGGCGGCCTTGGCCCGGTACATGGCCAGGTCGGCGTTGCGCAGCAGCTCCCCGGCGCTGATGCCGGGCTCGGCGAAGGCGACGCCGATGGAGGCGGCGACCCGCACCTCGTTCCCGCCCTCGACGGTGTACGGCTGGGAGAGCGTGAGGCGCAGCCGGTCGGCGATCTCGTGGACCTGGCTCTCACGGGCCACGCGGTCCCGCGAGCCGTCGCCGAGGATGAGCGCGGCGAACTCGTCGCCGCCGAGCCGGGCGGCGGTGTCCCCGGCCCGCACGGAGTCCTGGAGGCGGCGGGCGGCCTGGATGAGCAGTTCGTCCCCGGCCTGGTGGCCGAGGCGGTCGTTGACGCCCTTGAAGCCGTCGAGGTCGATGAAGAGGACGGCGGTGCCGGGGTCCGAGGCGCGGCGGCCTGCGAGGGCCTTGCGGACGCGGCGGGTGAACAGCGCCCGGTTGGGCAGGTCGGTGAGCGGGTCGTGCTCCGCGTTGTGCTGCAACTGCGCCTGGAGGCGCACCCGTTCGGTGACGTCCCGGCTGTTGAAGATCAGTCCGCCCTGGTGGCGGTTGACGGTGGACTCGACGTTGAGCCAGTCCCCCCGGCCGGAGCGGAACCGGCACTCGATCCGGGTCGTCGGCTCCTCCGCGGGAGGAGCGGCGAGGAAGCGCCGGACCTCGTGCACGACCCCGCCGAGGTCCTCGGGATGGATGAGCGAGGCGAGCTCCTCGCCGATCAGGTCCTCGGCCTCCCGTCCGTAGACGCCCGAGGCGGCCGGGCTGACGTAGCGGAGTATGCCCGTCGGCGCGGCGATCATGATCACGTCGCTGGAGCCCTGCACCAGGGACCTGAAGTGGTTCTCCTTCTGGGCCAGTTCGTGGGTGAGGGCGATGTTGTCCAGGAGCATGATGCCCTGGCGCACCACCAGGGCGAGCACGACCGTGCAGCCGGTGAGGACGACCACGCGGTCCACTCTGCGTCCCTCTACGACGTTGTACAGGATGCCGAGCGTGCACACCGCGGCGGCGAGATACGGGGTGAGGGCGGCCAGCGAGCCCGCCACGGGGCGGCTGTGATGGCGCTGGGCGCGCGTGGAGGCGGAGCCGGCGACCGGGGAGGAGCGGCTGGCCCCCCAGGGGGCGTACGCGAGCAGCAGCGAGCCCGCGAACCAGCCGGCGTCGAGGAGCTGGCCCGAGGTGTAGTTCTCGCGGAGCAGCGGGGAGGTGAACAGGGCGTCGCACAGCACGGTGAGGGCGAGGGCGGCGATGGCGGTGTTGATCGCCGAGCGGTTCAGCTGCGAGCGGCGGAAGTGCAGGGCCAGGACCATGCTGACGAGAACGATGTCCAGCAGGGGGTACGCGAGGGTGAGCGCGGCCCGGGCGACGCTCTCGCCCTCGAAGTGCGCGGTGTGCGCGAGGGCGAGGCTCCAGGAGAGCGTGAGCAGGGAGCCGCCGATGAGCCAGGCGTCCAGGGCGAGGCAGACCCAGCCGGCCCGGGTGACGGGCTTCTTGGCGAGGACGAGCAGGCCGACGATGGCGGGCGGGGCGAAGAGCAGGAAGAAGAGGTCGGCGACGGACGGGCTGGGCACGTCCTGGTCGAGCACGACTTCGTACCAGCCCCAGACGGCGTTCCCGGCGGCAGCCATCGCGGAGGAGAAGGCGAAGAGCAGCCAGGCGGGGCGGAAGCGGCTCTCGTGCACGCGGGCGTAGAGGAAGCAGGAGACGGCGGCGGCGAAGGCGGCGGCGCTGAGCCCGAAGTCGCCCATGACCAGGGCGAGTCGCTCGGAGCCCCAGCCGAGGGCGGCACCGGTGGCGTACCCCGCGCAGATGAGTCCGAGGACGATCTGGCCGAGGACCACGGGGATCCCGGAGCGGGCGGGCCCGGGCCGGGTCCGGCCGGATCCGGGGGCGGCCTCTCCCCCGCGCGTGATCCGACCGCGCTCGATCAGCGCACCGGGGGCGCTCATCGTCCCCGCCGGCTTTCCGCGCGCGCGCTCACGCCCGTGAGGCTCGGCGCCGGCCTGGGCGCCGTCCGGTCCGGTAACACGATCGGTGCTCGGGTCCGCTTCTGAGCCGCGCCGGTCGGCCTGGACGGGGAGGGTGGCCCCGTCCGGCCGGTGGAGGCTCGCGCCCTGCGAGGGCGGCCGGGTGTCGTCGTCGCTCGCGAGGGTCGTCGACGGCGGTCCCGCCGCGTCGGATCGTCGGTCCATCGGCCGTACATCACCCGTCGCCCCCCTCGGAATCCCATGACCCGTCACTTCGCTCCCCGGCGTCAGCTCGTACTCGACGCAGCCCCCCACTTCCGGACGATACACCAGGACCGTCACTCAGGGACAGGGCTGCTGTACTCTCCGTGACGACCTGGGGGCTCGTGACGGGCGCACCGAGGGGCGCGCGGGTACGGCCCCCCGGCTCAGGTGGTGAGGACCACGTTCACCGGCCGCTCCCCCGCCACGAACCGGGTGAGCTGGGCGGCGATCAGCCGCTTGGCGCGCGGCATGAACGCCGAAGTGGAACCGCCGACATGGGGGCTCACCAGAACACCGGGAGCGTGCCACAACGGGTGGCCCGGCGGCAGCGGTTCGGGATCGGTGACGTCCAGCGCCGCGGTGATCCGGCCACTCTCGACCTCCTTGAGCAGTGCGGCGGTGTCCACCACGGGACCTCGGGCGACGTTCACCAGAAGGGCACCGTCCTTCATCCGGGCGAGAAAGCCCGCGTCGGCGAGGTGCCTGGTCTCGGGCGTGAGCGGTGTGGAGAGCACGACCACGTCGGCCTGCGGCAACAGGGCCGGAAGTTCGGAGAGGGGGTGGACGGGGCCGCGCTCCGTGGTGCGGGCGGAGCGCGCGACGCGCACCACCCGCGCGCACTCGAATGGCGCGAGCCGGTCGTCGATGGCGGCGCCGATGGATCCGTATCCCACGATCAGTACGGACTTGTCGGCGAGCGCCGGGTAGAAGCCGGCCCGCCACTCCTCCTGGTCCTGGCCGCGTACGAATCCGGGGATCCCCCGCAGCGAGGCGAGGATCAGGGCGAGGGTGAGCTCGGCGGTGCTGGCCTCGTGGACGCCTTTGGCGTTGCAGAGGTCGACGCCCGGGCGCAGCGCGCCGAGTCCGGGCGTCACATGGTCCGTGCCCGCGGAGAGCGTCTGCACCACGCGGACCGCGCTCATCCCGGCGAGCGGCCGGGTGGCGATCTCCATGCCCTTCATGTAGGGCACCACGTAGAAGGCGCAGCGCGCCGGGTCGGCGGGGAACTCGGGACCACCGTCCCAGAAAAGGTAGTTCAGGCCCGACGCGCCCGAGTCCGGAAGCCCTTCGATCTCGTCGGCCGGAATCGGAAGCCACACGTCAGCGGTCGTCTCGTCGCATGTCATGACCGGGAGGCTATGCGAAGAATCCCGGCCGCCATTGGTTACTTTGGGGGACGGCACAGGGAGGGGTACCGGCAGGTGGAGCGCAGGACTATCGGGGCGGCGGCGCTCGACGTGGGGGCGGTCGGCCTGGGCTGTATGCCGATGAACTGGGCCTACAGCTGCTCACAGCAGCGCGGCGACCGGTCGCTGCGCACGGTGCACGCGGCGCTGGACGCCGGGGTGAGCCTGCTCGACACCGCCGACATGTACGGACCGTTCACCAACGAGCTGCTGGTGGGGCGGGCGTTGAAGGAGCGCCGGGCGGAGGCGTTCGTGTCGACCAAGTGCGGCCTGCTGGTGGGCGATCAGCATGTCGTGGCCAACGGGCGCCCCGGGTACGTGCGTCGGGCCTGTGACGCCTCGTTGCGGCGGCTCCAGACGGACGTGATCGACCTGTACCAGCTGCACCGGGCGGACCCGGAGGTGCCGGTCGAGGAGACCTGGGGCGCGATGGCCGAGCTGGTGTCCGCGGGCAAGGTGCGGGCGCTCGGTTTCTGCGCGGTGGGGGCCCGGCCGGCGCGGCGCGGGTCGGCGGCCGACGTGTTCGAGGGAACGATTCGGCAGCTGGAGCGGATCCAGCAGGTGTTCCCGGTGAGCGCGGTGGAGGCCGAGCTGTCGGTGTGGTCGCCGGAGGCGCTGGCGCGGCTGCTGCCGTGGTGCGAGGCGCGGGGTGTGGGGTTCCTGGCCGCGATGCCGCTCGGGAACGGGTTCCTGACCGGGACGCTGACGCCGGGGGGCGGCTTCGAGCCGGACGACCCCCGGGCCCGGCACCCCCGGTTCACCGCCGAGATGATGGCCGCGAACCAGCCGCTGGTGGCGGGGCTGCGGCGGGTGGCCGCGCGGCACGGGCAGGACGTGACTCCGGCGCAGGTCGCGCTGGCGTGGGCGCTGGCGCAGGGGCCGCACGTGGTGCCGATCCCGGGTGCGAAGCGGGAGTGCTGGGCGGTGGAGAACGCCCGGGCGGCCGAGCTGGCGCTGACGGCCGGGGATCTGGCGGAGATCGCGAGGCTGCCGGCAGCGCGCGGATCGTGGGACTGAGAGCGCGGGCGGGTACCTGAGCGGTCCGAGCGGTGTATCAAGGGTAGTGATCGCCGCTCGAAGGGATCGGGACCGTGGGCCGAGCTTGTGTGGGAGCTGTGGGAGCCGCCGCCGTACTGGGGCTGCTGACCGGGTGCGTATCGAACGGGGACGGGGCCGCGCCTCCCTCCCCTTCCGTGTCCGTGTCCGCGTCCGCCACGGAATCGGGGGCGCGGGGCGCCCCCGGGTCCGTGCGTGTCGCCGGGACGCTGACCGAGGATCTCAAGTCGCCGTGGGGCGTGGCCGCGCTGCCGGACGGTGACCTCCTCGTCGCCTCGCGCGACGAGCGCACCATCACCCATGTCGACGTGGGCACGGGGAGGAAGACGCCGGTCGGAGAGGTGCCCGGGGTGGTGCCCGGCGGTGAGGGCGGGCTGCTCGGCCTCGCCGTGCGGGACGGCCAGGTGTACGCGTACTTCACGGCGGAGTCGGACAACCGCATCGTCCGCATGCCGTACGGAGGCGGGGCCGGGGACCGGCTCGGGGCGCCCGAGGTGGTCCTCGCGGGCATCCCGAAGGGGACCGTGCACAACGGCGGGCGGATCGCGTTCGGCCCGGACGGGATGCTGTACGCGGGGACGGGCGAGCGGGGCGAGCGGGGACTCGCGCAGGATCGGCAGTCGCTGAGCGGCAAGATCCTGCGTATGACGCCGGAGGGCAGGCCGGCACCGGGCAATCCGTTCCCGGGCTCGGTGGTCTTCTCGCTGGGCCACCGCAATGTGCAGGGCCTGGCCTGGGACGCGGACGGGCGGCTGTGGGCGGCGGAGTTCGGCCAGAACACGTGGGACGAGCTGAATCTGGTCCAGGCCGGGAAGAACTACGGCTGGCCGGAGGTGGAGGGCGTCGCGAAGCAATCCGGCTTCGTGGACCCGGTGGCCCAGTGGAGAACGGAGGAGGCCTCGCCGAGCGGCATCGCGTACGCGGAGGGCGCGATCTGGATGGCGGGGCTGCGGGGCGAGCGCCTGTGGAGAATCCCGGTGTCCGGAGCGGAACGCTCCGGGGACCCCGAGGCGTTCCTCGTGGAGGAGTACGGGCGGCTGCGCACGGTCCTGGCAGCGGGGGACGGCCGGCTCTGGCTGACCACGAGCGAGACCGACACCCGGGGGACGCCCGGGCCCGGCGACGACAAGATCCTCCGGCTGGAGGTGAAGTAGGAGGCGGAGACGATGTTCAACATGATGGAAGAGCTGTTCGCGCCCGGCCGTCAGCACACCGAGGACGAGCGGCAGCGGCTGGAGCTGACCCGGGAGGACGCGGGGGACGCGGACCCCGCGCGGGGGCCCGTGGACCTGAGCTCCGGCGCCGTGCTGATACGCGTGCCGACGCCGGTGACCGTCCGCAACGACGACGACGAGGACGGGGACGGGCCCGGGGGCGGCGAGGAGTAGGCCCGTCGAGCAGGCCTCAGGGCGTCGGCTCCAGGAGGCGGAGGCGGTGGGCCAGGGCGGCGGCCTCGCCCCGGCCGGAGACGCCGAGTTTGGCCAGGATGTTGGAGACGTGGACGCTCGCCGTCTTCGGGGAGATGAAGAGCTCCTCGGCGATCTGGCGGTTGGTGCGGCCGGCGGCGACCAGGCGCAGGACGTCCTGTTCCCGGGGGGTCAGGCCGAAGGCGTCCTCGCCCGGGTCCGGTTCCGGGGCGCGGTCCGGGGCGGTCAGCGGCAGGCGGGCGCGGGCGGCCAGGAGTTCGACGTCCTCGCGCAGCGGGTGCGCGCCGAGGCGGACGGCGGTGGCGTGGGCCTCGCGCAGCAGCGCGGCGGCCTCGTCGCGGTGGCCGCCCTCGGCCAGGAGGGCGTCGGCGAGGCGGTGCCGGGCGAGCGCCAGGAGGTAGGGGCGGTCCAGGGGCTCGTAGGCGGCGACGGTCTCGGTCCAGCGGTCGACCGGGTGGCGGCCCTCGGCTCGGTCCAGCTCGGCCGAGGTGTGGCGGGCGTACGCCTCCCAGACGGGCGCCGGGGTCGCCAGGGACCGGGCGCAGCGGCGGAGCAGGGCGAGGGTCTCGGCCCGGCCCTCCTCGGCGGCCGGGAGGCCGAGCGCGTCGGCCTCGGCGGTGGCGGCGCTGAGGAGCAGCGGCCAGGCCTCGCGGTGGGTGCCGGGCGGGAAGCCGGCCTCGACGGCGGCGGCGAGCACCGTCCGTACGTCCTGGATACGGCCGCCCGCGGCGGCGACGGTCAGCTCGACCTGCCTCCTCGGGACGACGTACTGGGGCATGGGGTCGGACTCGCCGAAGTGGTCGCGCGCCACGGCCAGTTGGGCGACGGCCGTGGTGAGTTCGCCTCGGGCGACGGCCAGTTGGGCGAGGCGGAGGGCGGCGGAGCCGCGGGGCTTGGCGCTGGTGCCGAAGTGCTCCAGCCACTCGCAGTTGCGCTCGGCCTCGTCCCAGAGGCCGAGGGAGAGCTGGGACTCGGCCTGGTTGGCGCGGATCCAGCCCTGGCTGTCGAGGAGGCCGTGGGCGCGGGCGAGGCGGAGGCCTTCCTCGGCGACCTCGACGGCCTCCCGGGAGCGGCCGAGGTTCTCCAGGACGTGCGAGAGGTTGACGTGGGCGCGGGAGCACTCGTGGTAGAGGCCGAGGGCGCGGGTGCGGTCGCGGGTCTCGTACATGGTGGCGAGCCCGGCCTCGCGGTCGCCCGCGCTGACCTGGAGGGTGCCGAGGGTGAGGCGGGCGCCGAGTTCGATGGGCTCGTTCTTGACGAGACGGGCGTACTCCACGGCCCGTTCGGCGGCGGCGAGGCTCTCGGGGCCGGGCTTGTGCAGCATGCCCCAGCCGGCGGCCACGACGAGGACGCGGGCGTGGACGGCGGACGGCGGGAGGCCCTTGACGAGGTCCTGGGCGGTGGCGATCTCGGCCCAGCCGTCGGAGCGGCCGAGGCCGGAGACGATGCGGGACCGCTCGCACCAGAACCAGGCGGCGCGCAGGGGGTCGCTCTCGCCGCCCTCCTCGGCGGAGTCGAGGAGCCGCAGCGCCATCTTGCCTATCTTCAGGGCGCGTTCGCGCTCTCCGCAGAACCGGGCGGCGATGGCGGCCTCGGCGAGCAGGTCGAGGTAGCGCAGCGGGGTGGTCGCCGGGTCGCAGCCGCACGCGGGGTAGGCCTCGACGTAGTCGATGGGCCGCAGCGAGTCGCGGACCTCCGCGGGGACCTCGTCCCACAGCTCCATGGCCCGTTCCAGGAGGCTCAGTTGCTCCGCGTGGGCATAGCGCTTGCGGGCCTCCACGGAGGCGCGGAGCACGGCGGGCAGCGCCTTCGCGGGGTCGTGGGCGTGGTACCAGTAGGTGGCGGTCCGGGTGACGCGTTCGTCGGCGCGGACGAGGGAGGGGTCGGCCTCCAGGGCCTCGGCGTACCGCCGGTTGAGGCGGGAGCGCTCGCCGGGCAGCAGGTCGTCGCTGACGGCCTCGCGGACCAGGGAGTGCCGGAAACGGTAGCTGTCGCCGTCGGGGACGGCGAGCAGGATGTTGGCGCCGACGGCGGCCCTGAGCGCTTCGATCAGGTCGTCCTCGGAGAGCCGGGCGACGGCGGCGAGCAGGGCGTACTCGACGGTGGAGCCGCCCTCGGCGACGATCCGGGCGACCCGCTGGGCGTCCTCGGGCAGCGCCTCCACGCGGACGAGCAGCAGGTCGCGCAGGGAGTCGCTGAGGGATCCGGGGGCGCAGCCGGCCTCGTGGGAGACGACGAGCTCCTCGACGAAGAAGGCGTTGCCGTCGGAGCGGTCGAAGACCTCGTCGACGAGTGCGGCGTCCGGTTCGGCGGCGAGGATGCCGGTGAGCTGGCGGCGCACCTCGGCGCGGGTGAAGCGGGCGAGTTCGATGCGGCGGATGGTGCGCAGCCGGTCGAGTTCGGCCAGGAGGGGGCGCATCGGGTGGCGGCGGTGGATGTCGTCGGAGCGGTAGGTGGCGACGACCACGATCCTGCCCCGGCGCAGCGTGCGCAGCAGGTAGGAGAGGAGGTGCCGGGTGGACGCGTCGGCCCAGTGGAGGTCCTCCAGGACGAGCACGATCGTCCGGTCGGCGGCGAGGCGCTCCAGGAGCCGTACGGTCAGCTCGAAGAGGCGGGCGGTGGAGTCCTCGTGGGACGGCTCGTGGCTGCCGACGTCACCGAGCTCGGGCAGGAGCCGGGCGAGCTCGCCCTCCTGGCCGGCCGCCGCGGCGGCCAGTTCGCCCGGGAGGCGGCGGCTCAGCGAGCGCAGGGCCGTGGAGAAGGGCGCGAACGGCAGCCCGTCCGCGCCCACTTCGACACAGCCTCCGACGGCGACGTAAGCGCCCCGGTCGCAGGCCGCCGCCACGAACTCCTCGATGAGCCGCGTCTTGCCGACGCCGGCCTCGCCGCCGACGAGCAGGGCCTGGGGCTCGCCGTCGGTGGCGCGGGCGAGGGCGTCGGTCAGGGCGGCGATCTCACCGGCCCGGCCGACGAACACGGGACTGACTGACCTGGTCTCCACGGCGCCGAGCATCGCACAGCCTTCCGACTTGGCGCCCACACGGGTCACGCGGCCCGGGCGAAACGGGCGCGCGCTGTTCCCACCTGCCCCTCGGATTCTTGGTCGGCTGACCGGGCGGCCTTCGCGGCCCGCCGCGCCTTGACGACCTGACGGGTCAGGCGCTGGGCGGCGGCCTCACGGATGAGCTCGGCGTGGTGCTGGCGGTTCAGTTCGTACGCGAACATGTCGTTCTCCCCTGGTGTCGGTATCGCTCCTTGCGATGCCTCTACTCTCGTCCGCCAGGGGGTGCGGCCACATCGGGCGAGTGCCGCATGTTCGGGGTACGGGGGTCCTTAGGCGGGCCCCGGGGGGTGCCTTAGGGCGCGGTCGGAAGACTCAGGAACAGGTCGAAGTACATCCCCGCCGACAGGAACATGCCGATCGCGCCGAGGACGGCGCCGGCGACGGCGACCGCGCGGACCCAGACGGGCCGCTGCGGGCGGAGAAGGACGAGCACGGCGACGACGAGGGCGAGGAACGCGAAGACGCCGTTGACCAGTGCGGTGCTGTGCCAGGCGTCGGCGTAGATCTCGTCGATCTGCTGGGCGGCGGTGCCGCCCTGGGCCTTGATCTGGCCGATGAGCGTCTCGCGCTCGCTGGTGACCTTCCCGACCCAGGTGCCGGTGAGGGCGGCGAGCCCGAGTCCGGTGGAGACGACGGCGGCGGCAGCGGCGCCGATGCCGTCCCCGGCCTCGGCGGCGGGGGCGGAGCCCTCCTCGGTCTCCTCCGGGGCGTCCGTCTGGTCGGCGTCGTCCAGCTCGACAGCCTCCGGTGCCTCCGGCGTCTCAGCCGTCTCGTCGGCCTCGGGGGCCTCGGTGGTCTTCTCCGTCTTGATAGTCATGCGCCGCACGGTAGGTGCCGCGTATGAGAGGCGTCTTAAGACGGAGAGGCGTCCTGGGCCGTCTTCTCCTCGACCGGCGGGACGGTCACCCGCTGCGCCGGGATCATCTCCCGCGCGTCCGCGGCGGCGCGGCTCTCCGGCGGCTCGATGCTGATCCGGGGCATGCGGCGGTCGAGCCAGCGCGGGATCCACCAGTTGGCGCCGCCGAGCATGTGCATGAGGGCCGGGACGAGCAGGGTCCGCAGGACGAAGGCGTCCAGGGCGACGGCCGCCGCCAGCGCGATGCCGAACATGGCGACGACCCGGTCGCCGGAGAGGACGAAGGCGAGGAAGACGGAGATCATGATGACCGCCGCCGAGTTGATCACGCGGCTGGTCTCGGCGAGCCCGACCCGGACCGCCCGCCGGTTGTCGCCGGTCTCCAGCCACTCCTCGTACATCCGGCTGACCAGGAAGACCTGGTAGTCCATGGAGAGCCCGAAGAGCACCGAGACCATGATCACCGGCAGGAAGGGTTCGATCGGGCCCGCGCTGCCGAGCCCGAGCAGCTCGCTCCCCCAGCCCCACTGGAAGATCGCCACGACGATCCCGAAGGCCGAGGCGACGGCCGCCACGTTCATCAGCGCGGCCTTCACCGGGATGCCGATGGACCGGAAGGCGACCAGGAGCAGCAGACAGCCGAGCGCGATGACGACGCCGACGAAGAGCGGCAGCTTGCCGACGATGATCTCGGCGAAGTCGTCGTACGAGGCGGTGACACCGCCGACGTGGACGTCGAGCGAGCTGCCCCGCTCGGCCGTGGGCAGCACGTCCGCGCGGAGCCGGTCGACCAGCTCGCTGGTGGCCTTCGACTGCGGCGAGGAGTCCGGTACGACGGTCAGGACGGCGGTGTCGCCCGCGCTGTTGTACGTGACCGGCGAGACGGACTCGACACCCTTGGTGTTCGCGAGCGCGGCCGGCAGTTCGCCGAGCGCGACGCGGTCGTCGGCGCCGTCGATCTGGGCGACGAGGGTGAGCGGCCCGTTGACGCCGGGTCCGAAGCCGTCCGCGAGCAGGTCGTAGGCCTGCCGGGTGGTGGCCGTGGCCGGGCCGTTGCCCTGGTCGGAGGTGCCGAGGTGGAGGGAGAAGGTGGGCAGCGCGAGGACGCCCATGACGACGGCGGCGACCACGCCGAGCAGCTTGGGGTGGCGCTCCACGAAGGCGGACCAGCGGGCGGCGAAGCCGGTCGGCAGCTCGGGCTGCGGTCCGTGCTCGGCGAGCTGCCGGCGTTCGCGCCGCGACAGTGCCCGCATGCCGATCAGGGAGAGCAGCGCGGGCAGCAGGGTCACGGAGGCGGCGACGGTGAGGACGACGGTCAGCGAGGCGGCGATGGCGACGCCGTTGAGGAAGCTGAGCCGCAGTATCAGCATGCCGAGCAGCGCGATGCAGACCGTGGCCCCCGCGAAGACGACGGCCCGGCCGGTGGTGGCGACGGCGATCCGCGCGGATTCGGGGACCGGGAGGCCGCGTTTGAGGCCCTTGCGGTGGCGGGTGACGATGAACAGCGCGTAGTCGATGCCGACGCCGAGGCCGATGAGCATGCCCAGCATGGGCGCGAAGTCGGCGACGGTCATCACATGGCCGAGGAGCACGATCCCGGAGTACGCGATGCCGACGCTGACGAGCGCGGTGGCGATGGGGAGCGCGGAGGCGGCGAGCGAGCCGAAGGCGAGGAAGAGGACGACGGCCGCGACGACGACGCCGACGGCCTCGGCGACATGGCCGCCGGGCGCCTCGGTGAGCGCGACGGCGCTGCCGCCCAGCTCGACCTGGACGTCACCGTCGGCGGCGGAGCGCGCCGTGTCGACCAGGGCCTGGGCCTGGGACGGCGGGATGTCGTCGGCCTGCTCGTGGAAGGTGACGGCCGCGAAGGCGGTGTGCCCGTCCTCGCTGATCTGGGCCTGCGCGGCGGCCGGGCCGGAGCCGTACGGGGAGGCGACGGACGCGATGCCGGGGAGGTCGGCGACCTTGTCGAGCATCTCGGTCATGCGCTGCTCGACGCCGGTGGCCCGGACGCTGCCCTGGTCGGTGTGCCACACGATGGTGTTGCCGTCGCCGCCGGTGCCGGGGAAGCCCTTCTCCAGGAGGGCGGTGGCACGGCCGGACTCGGTGCCGGGGACCTCGTAGTCGTTGGAGTACGCGGAGCCCGCGACCGACGCTGCGGCGACGGCGCCGCCGAGCGTGACGAGCCAGAGCAGAACGGCGACGAGGCGGTGCTTGATGCACCACCGTGCGATGGCTGCCAAAGGACGTGCTCCCTGGTGGTGGTTCGTGGATCTTTACCGGGGAACAGCCCGAAAAGAACGCATGACCTACAGGAGGCCACTGTCGCAGCCCAATAAGATCAATTGCCCCATTCGTGTCGATACTCACAGCTCTGCGCGGAAGCTCGGGCCTTTGGACCCGGGCTCCCGCGCGTGCGCCGTGGACGGGGGGATCAGCCGGAGACGCTCGCCCGCCCGTTCTCGATGTGCCCCATGAGCCGTCGGCGGAAGCCGCCCGGGGCGGTCACCTCGACGTCGTACCAGCCGTGCGCGTCGGCGGCCGAGTGCACGAGGGTACGGCTCCGGCCGGGCTTCACGGTGACGGTCCGGGTCCAGTCGCGAAGGTCGCCGAGGTCTTCGGGGTCCATGTACCCGACCGGCCGGACGGTGAAGGAGACGGGCGCCTTCCCGGTGTTCCGGACGGTGAGATGCAGGTCACGGTCATGATGGTCGATGTACGAGGCGAGTTCGGCGCCACCGGTGGCCGGGCCCTCGAACTCGCGGCGGAAGCCGTTCGGGCCGGTGATCGTGAACCGGTAATGATCACGCGTAAGGGGTACCGCCCATTGCGCCGTGCCCCTTACGTCCAGGTGCTGGGGGACGGTGAACTCACCGGCGTACGGGTACAGCGCGAAGTGGGCCGAGGCCTTCCCGGTGTTCTTCAGGTCGACGGTGACCTGGCCGGTGCCGACCCGCGCCTGGGCGTCCGGCTGGTACGGCAGCGGGCGGGCGGGGCGGGTGCCCGGCTCCTGGACCGGCATCTTCTGGACCAGCGGGGGCTGCGGCCGCCAGCGGCCGGAGAACGGCGGGATCGGACCCGGCTCCTCGACCTCGGGCCGGCGGTGGGCGCGCCGGAAGTCGAAGGCGGAGGTCAGGTCGCCGGTGACGGCGCGCCGCCACGGCGTGATGTTGGGCTCCCTGATGCCGGTGAGCTTCTCCAGGAAGCGGATCACCGAGGTGTGGTCGAAGGTCTCGGAGCAGACGTAGCCGCCGACCGACCAGGGCGAGACCACGAGCAGCGGCACGCGGATGCCCAGGCCGGTGGGCAGGCCCTTCCAGCGCTCGTCGGTGTTGTCGGCCGGCGGGACCGGCGGCGGCACGTGGTCGAAGAAGCCGTCGTTCTCGTCGTAGTTGATCAGCAGGACGGTGTGGCGCCAGACGTCCGGGTGCGAGCCGAGGGCGTCGAGCACCTTGTAGACGAGCGAGGCGGAGGCGATCGGCGAGGAGGAGCCGGGGTGCTCGGAGTCGACCGCGGACGGCACGAGGTAGGAGACCTCGGGCAGCGTCCCGGCGGCCACGTCGGCGCGGAAGGCGTCGGCGAGCTTCCCGGTCTCGACGCGGCGCAGTCCGCGCTCGAAGAGCGAGCGTTCGGCGTCGGTGAGGGCGGCCACGCCGTCCTCCAGGGCGGCGAGCAGCCTGGCCCGCTCGGCGAGGTCCTCCGTGTCGCGGACGGCGGCGTAGAACGACTCCATGAAGGTGTGCCCGCCGGTGGGGGCGAGGGCCTTGCGGGCGATCTTCTTGAAGGAGGTGAAGAACTCGATGTTGTTGTCGGTGAAGTTCTCCCACTCCGTGTACGTCTTCCAGCTCCGCCCGGCCGCTTCGAGGCGCTCGGCGTAGGTGGGCCAGGGGTAGCCGGGGTGGGTGCCCTCGGCGTACGCGGCGTTGGTGACGGCGCGGCTGCCGTCGGCCTCGTAACCGGTCCAGCCGGACCAGAGGTGGTTGCGGTTGGGGCTCGTCGAGGTGTGGGTGGACGAGTGGTAGGCGTCGCAGACGGTGAAGGTGTCGGCGAGCTCGTAGTGGAGCGGGATGTCCTGGCGGTCGTAGTACGCCATCGTCGCGGCGGTCTTGGCGGAGACCCAGCCGTCCATCCAGCCGTCGTGCCAGGCCTTGGCGCCGCCGCTCCAGGAGTGGTCGAGGTCGCCGATGTACTGGAGGTCCTTCGCCTGCGTCTGGGCGGCGCCCCGGATCGGGAACGGCAGCACGGTCCGGCCCAGGGCGGCCGGCTGCTCGAAGACCGGCTTGCCGGAGGGCAGCTCGATCGCGTTGCGGTCACCGAAGCCCCGGACACCGCGCAGGGTGCCGAAGTAGTGATCGAAGGAACGGTTCTCCTGCATGAGGATCACCACGTGCCGTACGGCGGACATGCCTCCGGCCGGCGGCCCCGCGGCGATCGCCTCCTGGAGCGACGGCGGGAGCAGCGTGCCCGCCGCAGCGGCGCCGAGCGCGCCTCCGCCCAGGGCGAGCACCTTGCGGCGGGACATCCGGGACTTCTCGGGGGACAAGACCGACCTCCAGTCGACGGCCAATGGTTCGCCTTCGAGCCATTGGGTGGTTCGCTGGGGACGGTAGTGAGACGGGATGACGGCGAGAAGACCCCGCGACGTCCCGGCGGTGAACGTCCAAGAGGACGACCGGGAAGTCCAAGCGGTCAAAGACCCTCACGGGGGCCGGATTCCGGTCCGGCGGGTGGGGCGACGGCGACCCGGAGCTTGGACTGGCCGTGCGGCAGGCGCTCCCAGTCGTCCATGAACCGGGCACGCAGGCCGTGCTTCTCGGCCAGTCGGGTCAGCGTCTCCGTACGGTAGTAGAAGTCCTCGCCCAGGACCTGGTGTTCGGCCCCCTCCGTACGGTCGAAGGTGAAGTCGAAGAAGCCGCCGGGCGCCATGACGCGTCCGACGTGGGCGAGGCACTCGTCGATGACCTCCAGCGGGGAGTGCGAGAAGACGCTGTGCGCGTGCACCACCGTGAACCGGGCCTCGGGAAGGAAGTCCAGCTTGAGGTCCTGGACGGCGGTCAGATACGGCAACCGGTCCTGAAGGCCGTAGCGGACCAGGGTCTTCTTCGCCTCGATGAGGATGTCCGGCGAGATGTCGATCCCGTAGTAGTGGCCGGGGTCCAGATGGTTGATGAACCGCCAGCCGGCGCGCAGATTGCCACAGCCGATCTCGAGCATCCGGTCCTTCGGCGACAGCCCGTGTCCGACCAGGTAGTCGTACTGCATCTGGCCGATGGCCAGCCAGCGGTCGCGGGAGGGGTTGCCGCCGACCGCAGCCTCCGGGCTCCGCGCCGTGTCGGACGCCATCACCGCCCGGTAGTAGGCGACGTGGTCCCCGCCGTGGCGCAGCCGCAGCCGCGTGTTCCGTCCGGCCCGGCGAAGGTAGGGCAGGACGCGCTGAGGGTTCCGCAGCGCGTAACGCACCTTGTGGCCCAGTCGTGAGCGGTTCGCCGACAGGCGTCGCGAAGCCGGTGTCTGTTCCATGACGGCCTCCGTGCCGCTGGCGGGCTTTCCCCGTGACCTCGACCCCCTCCTCGTCGGATGCTATCCACGGGCCTCCGGACCCGCCGCCTGAGCCTGTGCCTTCCGGGTGAACTCGCACCAGACGATCTTTCCGGGGTTGCGCTCACGCACGCCCCAGCGGTCGGCGAGCGACGACACGAGCAGCAGGCCACGGCCGGACTCGTCGCCCGGCTCGCGCAGTACGGGAGTGCCGTCGCCGCTGTCGTGGACCTCGATCCGCAGAGTGCGCAGGACGGGGTCCTTCAGGGCGAGGTGGAGGGCGTAGCCGCGACCGGGCGGTACGCCGTGGAGAAGGGCGTTGGTGGCGAGTTCGCTCACACACAGGAGTACGTCGTCCGCACGCGCGTCCAGGTTCCATTCGGCAAGCACCTTGCGCGCGAAGTCACGGGCGCGCGGGACGGTTCGGCGCTCGCGACGGAAGAACGCCTGGTGGTGGAGGGTGAGTTGGTCGGTCATGGCGCCACGATGCCGACTGGCGCCTCATGCGCCCCAGGTAGGGAACCCGTACAAAATCTTGGTACGGGAAGGAAATGCGTCGGGTGCGCGCGAGGCGGGGAAAGCAGTGCCCATGCAGCCAGGGAAGAAACCGAGGAAGAAAGTCCCCTCGTGGGAAGTCGTCGGCGCGCTCGTCGGCCTCTACCGCCAACACGCCGGGCTGACACAGCCCGAACTCGCCTCACGGGTGTGCATCGGCCTGGAGACACTGGGGTCGATCGAGCAGGGGCGCCGACCGTTGCGCCTGAAGCTCGCGGAAGAGATGGACGAACTGCTGGAGACGAAGGGGGCGTTGGCAGCGGCGGTGGCGAAGGTGCCGCAACGGGAGCGGTATCCGGCGTTCGCGCAGGAGTTCATGGAGCTGGAGGCGCAGGCGCTGGCGCTGCACTCGTACCAGAACCAGGTCGTCCCGGGCCTGCTTCAGACCCCCGAGTACGCCAGCGCCGTCTTCGAAAGCCTCTACCCACCCATCACCCAGCAAGATCATGAGGAGCGACTGCTGGGCCGTATCGACCGGCAGCGCATCTTCGATCAGAAGCCTTGGCCTCCGATGATGACTTTCCTGCTGGACGAGTCGATCCTGGAGAAGCCGATCGGCGGCAAGGACGTTCTGCGCGAGCAGATCCGACACCTGAGGCGGGTGGCCGAACTCCCCTTCCTCACAGCCCAGGTGATTCCGAAGAATCGCACCACACACGCGGGACTCGACGGGCCCATGGTGCTGATCGAGACCCCTGAGCACGAGCACCTCGCCTACATCGAAGGCCAACGCGTCAGCTTCCTCATCGAGGATGCAGACGAGGTCGGCATCCTCCAGCAGAAGTATGGAATGCTGCGATCGCAGGCCCTTACGCCAGAGGAAACCAAGGGCCTGCTCGATCGACTTGCAGGAGAGACATGAACTCTGAACTTTCGTGGTTCAAGTCCAGCTACAGCGGCAGCGAAGGCGGCGACTGCCTCGAAGTCGCCTACGACTGGCGCAAGTCCAGCTACAGCAGCGACGAAGGCGGCGCCTGCGTCGAGGTCGCCGCCCACCCCGCCGCCGTCCACGTCCGCGACTCCAAGCTCGCCGACAGCAGCCCCGTCTTCTCCGTCTCCCCCGCCGCCTGGGCCGACTTCACGGAGTGGAGCGGCCACTGAGCGGTGGGAAGGTGGGTGCGCCACGAGGGCGGCGCCCCGAGTCCGTCGGACCCGGGGCGCCGCCCTCGTACGCGTACAAGACGCCAGGCTCAGCCCTCGCTGACGCCCAGCTTCTCCAGGATGAGGTCCTTCACGCGCGCCGCGTCCGCCTGGCCGCGGGTCGCCTTCATGACCGCGCCGACCAGCGCGCCGACCGCCGCGACCTTGCCGCCGCGGATCTTGTCGGCGATGCCCGCGTTGGCCGCGATGGCCTCGTCGACGGCCGTGCCGAGCGCACCCTCGTCGGAGACGACCTTCAGGCCGCGCTTCTCGACGACCTCGTCCGGACCGCCCTCGCCGGCGAGGACACCCTCGATGACCTGGCGGGCCAGCTTGTCGGTGAGGTCGCCGGAGGCCACCAGCTCGGTCACCCGGGCGACCTGCGCCGGGGTGATCGGCAGCTCGTCCAGGGCCGTGCCCGACTCGTTGGCGGAACGGGCCAGCTCGCCCATCCACCACTTGCGGGCCTGGTCCGACGGAGCGCCCGCCTCCGTGGTCGCGACGATCAGGTCGACCGCGCCCGCGTTGAGGATCGACTGCATGTCGTGCTCCGAGACGCCCCACTCCTCACGGAGGCGGTTGCGGCGCACGCGCGGCAGCTCGGGCAGTCCGGCACGCAGCTCCTCGACCCACTCGCGGGCCGGGGCGACGGGGACGAGGTCGGGCTCCGGGAAGTACCGGTAGTCCTCGGCGTTGTCCTTGATCCGGCCGGAGGTGGTGGAGCCGTCGTCCTCGTGGAAGTGACGGGTCTCCTGCACGATGGTGCCGCCGGAGGTGAGCACGGCCGCGTGGCGCATGATCTCGTAGCGGGCCGCGCGCTCCACCGAACGGAGCGAGTTGACGTTCTTCGTCTCCGAACGCGTGCCGAAGACCTTGGTGCCGTGGGGGCGCAGCGACAGGTTCACGTCGCAGCGCATCTGGCCCTTGTCCATCCGCGCCTCGGAGACACCGAGGGCGCGGATCAGCTCGCGCAGCTCGGCGACGTACGCCTTGGCGACCTCGGGGGCCCGCTCGCCCGCGCCCTCGATGGGCTTGGTGACGATCTCGATGAGCGGGATGCCGGCCCGGTTGTAGTCGAGCAGCGAGTGCGAGGCGCCGTGGATCCGGCCCGTCGCGCCGCCGATGTGCGTCGACTTGCCGGTGTCCTCCTCCATGTGGGCGCGCTCGATCTCCACGCGGAAGATCTCCCCGTCCTCCAGCTGGACGTCCAGATAGCCGTTGAAGGCGATCGGCTCGTCGTACTGCGAGGTCTGGAAGTTCTTCGGCATGTCCGGATAGAAGTAGTTCTTCCGGGCGAAGCGGCACCACTCGGCGATCTCGCAGTTCAGCGCGAGACCGATCTTGACGGCCGACTCGACGCCGATCGCGTTGACGACCGGGAGCGAGCCGGGCAGGCCGAGGCAGGTCGGGCACGTCTGCGAGTTGGCGTCCGCGCCCAGCTCGGTCGAGCAGCCGCAGAACATCTTCGTCTTCGTACCGAGTTCGACATGGACCTCCAGGCCCATGACGGGGTCGTACGCAGCGAGCGCCGCGTCGTACGACAGTAGTTCAGTGACAGTCACGGTGAGACTTTCCCTCTCAGCCCAGCAGGACGTCGTCGTCGCCCAGGCGCTTCAGCTCCCGGTAGAGGATCGCCAGGCCGGTCACGATGGCGGCGGCGGACACGGCGGCGTCGATCAGCCGCAGGGTGTCGTTGTCGTTGCGGGCCAGCTTGGCCTGCTTCGCGACGCTGACCGCGCCGAACGCGGTCGTCGCCAGCGAGACGTAGACGCCGGTCTTGGACTTCTTGAAGTTCTTGGCCTTCTTTGCCATGGCACTCATAGCGACGGAGCCTCCTCAAGCAGCGGGTGGCCCCACTTTTCCACGAAGGCGGCCTCGACGGCGGCGCCGACCTTGTACAGCCGGTCGTCCTTCATGGCGGGGGCGATGATCTGCAGGCCGACCGGCAGGCCGTCCTCCGGCGCGAGACCGCAGGGCAGCGACATGGCGGCGTTGCCGGCCAGGTTGGTCGGGATGGTGCACAGGTCCGCGAGGTACATCGCCATCGGGTCGTCGGCGCGCTCGCCGATCGGGAAGGCGGTGGTGGGCGTCGTCGGGGAGACGATCACGTCCACCTGCTCGAAGGCCTGCTCGAACTCGCGGGTGATGAGCGTACGGACCTTCTGCGCCGAGCCGTAGTACGCGTCGTAGTAACCGGAGCTGAGCGCGTACGTACCGAGGATGATGCGGCGCTTGACCTCGTCGCCGAAGCCGGCCTCACGGGTGAGGGCGGTGACGTCCTCGGCCGACCGGGTGCCGTCGTCGCCGACGCGCAGGCCGTAGCGCATGGCGTCGAAGCGGGCCAGGTTGGAGGAGCACTCGGACGGCGCGATCAGGTAGTACGCCGAAAGAGCGAGGTCGAAGGTCGGGCAGTCCAGCTCGACGATCTCGGCGCCCAGCTCCTTGAGGAGCTCGACCGACTCGTCGAAGCGCTGCACGACACCGGCCTGGTAGCCCTCGCCGCGGAACTGCTTGACGACACCGACGCGCATGCCGGCGACGGAGCCGTTGCGGGCGGCCTCGACGACCGGCGGGACCGGGGCGTCGATGGAGGTCGAGTCCAGCGGGTCGTGCCCGGCGATCGCCTCGTGCAGCAGGGCCGCGTCCAGGACCGTACGGGCGCAGGGGCCGCCCTGGTCGAGGGAGGAGGAGAAGGCCACCATGCCGAAGCGGGAGACGCCGCCGTAGGTCGGCTTGACGCCGACGGTGCCGGTGACGGCGGCGGGCTGGCGGATCGAGCCGCCGGTGTCCGTGCCGATGGCGAGGGGGGCCTCGTACGCGGCGAGGGCGGCGGAGGAGCCACCGCCGGAGCCGCCGGGGATCCGGGTGAGGTCCCAGGGGTTGCCCGTGGGGCCGTACGCGCTGTTCTCGGTGGAGGACCCCATGGCGAACTCGTCCATGTTGGTCTTGCCGAGGATGACGACGTCGGCGGCCTGGAGGTTCTTCACCAGGGTCGCGTCGTACGGCGGGATCCAGCCTTCGAGGATCTTCGAACCGACGGTCGTCGGCATGCCGGACGTGGTGAAGATGTCCTTGAGCGCCAGCGGCACACCGGCGAGCGGGCCGAGCTTCTCGCCCTTGGCGCGCTTCTCGTCCACGGCGCGGGCCTGGGCGAGGGCGCCCTCGCGGTCGACGTGCAGGAAGGCGTGGACCTTCTCGTCGACGGCCTCGATCCTGGCGAGGTGGGCCTCGGTGACCTCGACGGCGGTGAGCTCGCCGGAGGCGATCTTCGCGGCGATCTCGGCGGCCGTGAGCTTGATGATGGTGCTGTCCGTCATGTGATTAGTCCTCCCCCAGGATCTGCGGCACCTTGAAACGCTGCTGCTCCTGGGCCGGGGCGCCGGAGAGCGCCTGCTCGGGGGTGAGCGACGGACGGACCTCGTCCGCGCGCATGACGTTCGTCAGCGGCAGCGGGTGGGAGGTCGGCGGTACGTCTTGGTCGGCGACCTCGGAGACGCGGGCGACCGCGCCGATGATGTCGTCGAGCTGACCGGCGAAGTGATCGAGCTCTTCGCCCTTCAGCTCCAGACGCGCCAGCCGTGCGAGGTGGGCGACCTCCTCGCGCGTGATGCCAGGCATGCGATCCTCACGGGTGAGTTTGATGGTGTTGGCCCAATCCTATGGGGACCGCACCGCTACCCGTGAAACGGTTTGCCCGCCGCTCGCCGCGCGGCTACTGCACCACCTGGCCGGAGGGCTGGTCCAGGTCCACCGCCGCGGCCGCCTCGGCGGCCTGCATCGCGGCCTCCTCCGAGGGCCGGCGCCAGCCGTGCTCGCCCCGGGCGCGCAGCCAGGCCGTGGTCTCGGCGGGCGGCATCGCGGCGGCGACCAGCCAGCCCTGCACGGCGTCGCAGCCCAGGTCGCGCAGGCGCTCCCAGGTCTCGTCGTCCTCGACGCCCTCGGCGACCACGAGCAGGCCGAGCGAGTGGGCGAGGTCGAGCGTGCAGCGGACGATCTCGGCGTCCTCCGCGTCGACGGCGAGCCGGGCCACGAAGGAACGGTCGATCTTCAGCTCGCTCACCGGCAGGCGCCGCAGGTGGACGAGGGAGGAGTAGCCCGTACCGAAGTCGTCCAGGGACATCTTCACGCCGTGGCCGGTCAGGCCCGCCATGGTGTCGGCGGCGCGCTGCGGGTCCTCCAGGAGCACGTGCTCCGTTATCTCCAGCTGAAGCGCACCCGCGGGGACGCCGTGCCGGGCCAGGCGGGCGGCGACCGCCCCGGCGAAGCCCGGGGTGTGGACGTCGCGCGGCGAGACGTTGACGGCCACAGGAACGTTCAACCCCTGGGCACGCCACCGGGCCACCTGCGCGAGCGCGGTCTCCAGGACGTACTCGGTGAGGTGCGGCATCAGGCCCGAGGACTCGGCGATGGCGATGAACTCGTCCGGGGGGACCCGGCCGCGCTCCGGGTGCACCCAGCGGACCAGAGCCTCCAGGCCGGCGACCTGTCCGTCGAAGCGGACCTTGGGCTGGTAGTGGAGCTCGACCTCGCCGGCGTCCAGGGCGCGCCGCAGGTCGCCGAGGAGCCCGAGCCGGTCGGGGGTGTTGGAGTCGCGCTTGGACTCGTACACCTCCACGCCCGTACGGTCCCGCTTCGCCTGGTACATCGCGACGTCGGCGCGGCGCAGCAGGCCCTCGGCGTCGAGCGCGTGGTCGGGGAAGACGGCGACGCCGGCACTGGCCTCCAGGACGAGGGTCAGCCCGTCGAGATCGAGCGGCGAGGAGAGTGCGGCGACCAGGTGCCGGGCGACGCGCTGGGCGCTGGTGGTGGAGTCGGCGGTGGGGAGCAGGACGGCGAACTCGTCGCCGCCGAGCCGCGCGGCCTCCGCTCCGCGCGGGAGGGCGAGCTTGAGCCGCTCGGCGATCTGGAGCAGCAGCCGGTCTCCGGCGAGGTGCCCGAGCGTGTCGTTGACCGATCGGAAACGGTCGAGGTCGATCAGGACGAGGGCGGAGCGGACGCCCTCCCCCTCGGCCTCCTCCAGCGCGGTCCAGGCCCGCTCCAGGAGCCACTGCCGGTTCGGCAGACCGGTGAGCGGGTCCTTCAGCTGCTCCTCGGCGCGGGCGCGGGCGATCCACAGGGTGGAGTCGAGGGCGATGAGCGGGACCGCGAAGAGCGGCAGCAGCAGCGGCTGGGAGACGGCGACGACGCAGATCAGCGGGGCGATGCCGAGCAGCGCGACGGCGACCAGACCCTGCCGGAGCAGGGCGGTGCGGGCGACGGTCGGCAGGCCGCCGCCCCGGGGCGAGAGGACGTACCACAGAAGGAGCCTGGTCACCACGAGATAGGTGACGGCGGCGAGCGCGACTTCCGGGATGTCGGCGATGCCCCAGTCGGGTGGCTGCCAGGGGTCCTCGACGGTGGGGACGTCGCCGAAGGCGGCGAGGATCAGGGCGGCGGCGCCGACGCCGAGGACGTCCACGGAGCCGTGCAGGAGGCCCTGGCGCCAGCGGTGGCGGCGGGCCGCGCCGACGAGGACGACGACGGCCATGGAGACGAGGCCCGCGGGCACCCAGCCGTAGAGGAGCAGGACGGCGAGGGTGAGGGCGGCGCCTGAGCCGGTGCCGCCCCACCAGCGGTCCCGGCCGAGGGCGACCAGGTGTCCGACGATGAATCCGGTGAGGACGGCCAGGGACCAGCCCTCGGCGCCGCCGGGAAAGAGTCCGTGGCCGGCGCTCACGGCCCGGTAGATCCCGGTGGCGAGGACGACGGCGGCGAGGCCGACCACGGCTCCGGGCAGCCCGGAGGTGATCGCCACGCAGGCCTCGCGGCCACGCTCCCGCGAGAGCGGGGCGGCGGCACTCTCGGTCGGTTTCATTCCGTCCCTCTCACAGCCGGCGGTGCCGATGCAACGCGATGGGCCGTTGTCATGCCGCCACGACCGGCAGAGCCCCACGCAGCCGTGCGCGACAGACGCACGAACACCACACTAGGCCGCGGAGCGCTCCGACGGGCAGCGCTCTCCATGTCTTGCCCGAATGCGAACGGCCCACCCCTCACGATCTGGTATGCGCCGAACGGGTGACGCCGGCGGGGCCGCCCGCGAGCGCCCCCTTCGGCTACCCGGCGACCGGGACCGCCGCCTCCCGAGCGGCTTCGGGCCCCTGTTCGAGCAGCACCGCGAAGCCGTCCTCGTCCAGAACCGGAACCTTCAGCTGCATCGCCTTGTCGTACTTGGACCCCGGGTTCTCGCCCACGACGACGAAGTCGGTCTTCTTCGAAACGGAACCGGTCACCTTCGCGCCACGGCTCTGGAGGGACTCTTTTGCGCCATCCCTGGTGAAGTTCTGCAGGGTGCCGGTGACGACGACCGTGAGACCTTCCAGCGGACGCGGCCCCTCGTCCTCGCCCGCGCCCTCCTCCTCCAACAGCACCCCGGCCGCGCGCCACTTGCGCACGATCTCGCGGTGCCACTCCTCGGAGAACCAGTCCTTCACGGCGGCGGCGATGATGCCGCCGACCCCGTCGACGGCGGCGAGCTCCTCCTCGCTCGCCTGCTCGATCCGGTCCAGCGAGCGGAACTCGCGGGCGAGCGCCTGGGCGGCGACCGGGCCCACATGGCGGATCGAGAGCCCGTTGATGAACCGGGCCAGCGGACGGGTCTTGGCCGCCTCGATGTTGGCCAGCATGGCAAGCGCGTTCTTCTTCGGCTCGCCCTTCTGGTTGGCGAAGACCGTGACGACCTTCTCCTCGCCGGTCTTCGGGTCCCGCTTGGGCAGGCCGCTGTCCGGGTCGAGGACGTACGCCTTGATCGGCAGGAGCCGGTCGATGGTGAGGTCGAAGAGGTCGCCCTCGTCGACGAGCGGCGGGGATGGGGGTGCCCCCTGCTCGAGCGAAGCCGAGAGCTTGGGGGACGGCGGAAGGGGGTTGGTGAGCGCCGCGGCGGCCACCGAGCCGAAGTTCTCGATGTCCAGGCACTCGCGGCCCGCCAGGTAGAAGAGCCGCTCACGCAGCTGGGCGGGGCAGGTCCGCGCGTTGGGACAGCGCAGATCGATGTCGCCCACCTTCATGGGCTTCAGCGGCGTCCCGCACTCGGGGCACTCGGTGGGCATCACGAACTCCCGCTCGGTGCCGTCCCGCAGGTCGGCGACCGGGCCGAGGATCTCCGGGATGACGTCACCGGCCTTGCGCAGCACGACCGTGTCGCCGATCAGCACACCCTTGGCCTTCACCACCTCCTGGTTGTGCAGGGTGGCGAACTCGACCTCGGAACCGGCCACCGTCACCGGCTCGACCTGGGCGTACGGAGTGACCCGTCCCGTCCGGCCGACGCCGACCTTGATGTCGACCAGCTTGGTGTTGACCTCCTCCGGCGCGTACTTCCAGGCGATCGCCCAGCGCGGGGCGCGCGCGGTGGAGCCCAGTCGGCCCTGGAGCGGGATCTCGTCCAGCTTGACGACGACGCCGTCGATCTCGTGCTCCACCGAGTGCCGGTTCTCACCGAAGTACGCGATGAACTCCCTTACGCCCTCCAGGGAGTCGACCACCTTGTTGTGCCGGGCGGTCGGCAGGCCCCACTCGCGCAGCAGGTCGTACGCCTCGCTGAGGCGGTCGATGGCGAGGCCCTCGCGGGCGCCGATGCCGTGGACGACCATGCGGAGCGGGCGGGTCGCGGTGACCTTCGGGTCCTTCTGGCGCAGCGAACCGGCCGCCGCGTTGCGCGGGTTGGCGAAGGGCTTGTCGCCGGCCTCGACCAGGCGGGCGTTGAGCCCCTGGAAGGCCTCCATCGGGAAGAAGACCTCGCCGCGGATCTCGACGAGCGCGGGGACGCGATCGCCGCGGAGCCGGTCCGGGATGTCCGCGATCGTACGGACGTTGGGCGTGATGTCCTCGCCGGTCCGGCCGTCCCCCCGGGTGGCGGCGCGGGTCAGCCGGCCGTCCTCGTACGTCAGGTTGACCGCGAGGCCGTCGACCTTGAGCTCGCACAGCAGGTGGTAGTCGGGGGTGCCGACGTCACGGGCGATCCGCTCGGCCCAGGCGGCCAGTTCCAGGTCGTCGAAGGCGTTGTCGAGGGAGAGCATGCGCTCCCGGTGCTCGACGGCCGTGAACTCCGTTTCGTACTGCCCGGCGACCTTCTGCGTCGGCGAGTCCGGCGTGCGCAGCTCGGGGTACTCCTCCTCCAGCGCCTCCAGGGCGCGCAGGAGCTTGTCGAACTCGCCGTCGCTGATGACCGGCTGGTCCTTCACGTAGTACCGGAAGCGGTGCTCCTCGACCTGCTCGGCCAGGTCCGCGTGCTTCTCCCGTGCCTCGGCGGGCAGGGCCCCCTGTTCGACTGCCACCGTTCCTCGTCCTCCCGTTGCCTCTGACCCCATCACTCAGGGTTGTCCGCGAGCGATCTCGCCGCCCGGGCGCAGTGGGCGAGGGCCGCCCGGGCATACGCGGGCGAAGCACCCGCGAGCCCGCACGTCGGGGTGACCACGACGGACTCGGCGAGAGTCCCCGGATTCAGCCCCAGCCTGCGCCACAGCGACCTGACACCCATGACGCTACCGCCCGGGTCCGACAATGCCGCGTCGGTGGACGGCACCACGCCCACGAAGAGCTTGGTGCCGGACTCGACGGCCTCGCCGATGGGCTCCTCGTCACGTTCGGTGAGGAGCCCGAAGTCGAACGAGACCGCGTCGACGCCGGCCCGCCGCAGCAGCCCGAACGGCACGTCGGGGGCGCAGGAGTGGACGGCGACCGGGCCGTCGTGGACCGCGAACACCTCGCGCAGGGCGCTCTCGACGACCTGCCGGTCGACGGCGCGGTACGTGCGGTAGCCGCTGGCGGTACGGACCTGGCCGCGCAGGACCGCGGTGAGGGAGGGCTCGTCGAGCTGGAGGACGAGCCGGGCGCCGGGGATCCGCTTGCGGAGCTCGGCGAGGTGGACGCCGAGGCCCTCGGCGAGGGAGCCCACGAGGTCCCGGCAGGCGCCGGGGTCGCCGAGGGCGGCCTCGCCGCCGCGCAGCTCCAGGGCGGCCGCGAGCGTCCAGGGGCCGACGGCCTGGACCTTGAGCGGGCCTTCGTAGCCCTGGGTGAACTCCTCCAGGGCGTCGAGGTCCTCGCCGAGCCAGGAGCGGGCGCGCCGGGTGTCCCGGCCGGGCCGGTCGCTGATCCGCCAGCCGCTGGGCTCCACGTGCGCGTACATGTCGACGAGCAGACCGATGGTCCGCCCGATCATGTCGGCGCCCGGCCCACGGGCGGGCAGTTCGGCGAGGAAGGGGAAGTCCTCGAAGCTGCCGGTGACGGTCTTGGCGGCCTCCCGGGCGTCGCCCCCGGGCAGGGAGCCGACGCCGGTGGCGGGGCCCCAGACGAACTTCTGGTTCTCGGTCACCGTTCCTACCGTCCCGGACGGACGGTCAGGTCGTTGATCTCCGCGTCGCGCGGCAGATCGACGGCCGTCAGGATCGCGGTCGCCACCGACTCGGGGTCGATCCACCGCGAGGGGTCGTACTCCTTGCCCTCCTGCGCGTGCACCTTCGCCTGCATGGGGCTCGCGGTGCGGCCCGGGTAGACCGAGGTGACCCGCACGCCGTTGCCGTGCTCCTCGTGGCGCAGGGAGTCGGCGAGCGCCTTGAGCCCGTGCTTGGAGGCGGCGTACGCGCTCCACTCGGCGTGGGCGTTGAGCCCGGCGCCGGAGTTCACGAAGACCACGTGGCCCTGGGAGACCCGCAGCTGGGGCAGGAAGTGCCGGGTCAGCTCGGCGGGGGCGATCAGGTTGACGTTGAGCTGGTGCCGCCAGGTCTTGGGGGTGAGGTCCCCGACCGGCCCCAGATCGACCACGCCCGCGATGTGCAGCAGCGTGTCGACCCGCTCGGGCATGCTCTGGTGCGAGAACGCCCACGAGAGCCGATCGGGATCGGCGAGGTCCCCGACGAGGGTCCGGGCCCCCGGAAACTCGGCGGCCAGCTCCTTCGCCCGCCCCGCGTCGCGCGCGTGCAGCACGAGCTCGTCCCCGCGCGCGTGGAGCCTGCGGGCGACCGCCGCGCCGATGCCGGAACCCGCCCCGGTGATCACATGTGTAGCCATGGGCACCATGCTCGCATCACCGTGCGGCGATCGACTCCTCCAGGTAGGCGAGAGCCGAGCCCGCTTCGTCGGCGAAGAAGACCAGGTCCGTGAGGGGAAGCGGGAGGAAGCCCTCGGCCTCCATGCGGTGGAACTGGGTCTTCAGGCCGTCGTAGAAGCCCGCGGTGTTCAAGAGGACCACGGGCTTCGTGTGCTTGCCGTGCTTGCGCAGCTCCAGGACCTCGGTGGCCTCGTCGAGGGTGCCGGTACCCCCGACCATGATCACGATCGCGTCCGACTTGGCCAGCAGGAGGGCCTTGCGTTCGGCGAGGTCCTTGGCGAAGACCATCTGATCCGCGTCCGGGCGGGCCTTGGCCGCGAGGAACTCGACGGAGACGCCGACGAGCCGACCGCCCGCCTCCTGGACGCCGTCCGCGACGACCTTCATCAGACCGACGTCCGAACCGCCCCACACCAGGGTGTGGCCCGCCTTGCCGAGGCGCTCGGCGAAGTCGCGGGCGGGGGCGGTGTAGCGCTCGTCGAGATCGGCGGCGGAGAGGAAGACGCAGATGTTCATGGGCACCACCGTATCCGTCGCCGCGCTGACCTCGGCTTTCAAGACTTCTTCGGATTTTCCCTCCGCTTTTCCCTCTGCCGCCGATGAGTTCCGGGGGCGCGGCCGGTCAGCACTCCCATGGACGAGATGAGCGGCACTCTGAGCAGGGTCCGGGGGCGGGTCAGGTCCGCCGACGGGACGGCGATCGCGTACGAGCGACTCGGGGAGGGGGCGCCGGTGATCCTGGTGAGCGGCGCCCTCGGCACGGGCGCGACCGAGCGGCCGCTCGCCGACCTTCTCGCGCCGCGCCACGCGGTCGTGACGTACGACCGGCGGGGGCGCGGCGGGAGCGGTGACACCGGGCCGTACGGCGTGGAGCGCGAGATCGAGGATCTCGCCGCGCTGATCGGCGAGGTGGGCGGCCGTGCCTTCGTCCACGGCGTCTCCTCGGGCGGGGCGCTCGCGCTCGCCGCCGCCGAGGCCGGTGTGGCGGTGGAGCGGCTGTCGGTCTTCGAGCCGCCGTTCTCGGTGGAGGCGGGGGCCCGGGAGGCGTTCGCGGCGCGGCGGCGCCGGCTGGCCGGTCTGCTGGAGAGGGGGCAGCGCGGCGCCGCCCTGGAACTGTTCCTGGCCGAGGCGCCGCAAGCGGGACCGGCGCTGCCGCAGCTGGAGGCCGTCGCGCACACTCTCGCGTACGACCACGCGGTCCTGGGCGACGGGACCGTGCCGGCCGCGCGGCTCGGGCGGGTCCACGCGCGCGTGCTGGTCGTGGACGGCGGCGCGAGCCCGGCCGGGACGCGCCGCGCGGCCATGGAGGTCTCGACGGCCCTCCCCCGGGGCCGCCACCGCACCCTGACGGGCCAGACCCACCAGGTGGCGCCGCACGTGCTGGCGCCGGTCCTGGCGGACTTCTTCGAGGAGGAGTGACCCGGGGCGCCTTGAGACGGACGGCCCTTGGCTGGACGCCCTTGAGTGCCACGGCCCTCAGCCGGAGGCCTCGAGCCGGAGGCCTGGAGCCGGAGGCCTGGAGCCGGAGCCCGTGAGCCGGTGAGCCCGTGAGTCCGTGAGCCGGTGAGCCCGTGAGCCCGTGAGCCGGTGAGTCCGTGAGTCCGTGAGTCCGTGAGTCCGTGAGCCAGTAAGTCCGGCGGGCCCTACGCCGTCGCCGGCTCCGTGCGTCGTACCGTCGTCGCGATCGTCGCCGAGCCCACCACGCGCGTGCCGTCGTACAGCACGATCGCCTGCCCCGGGGCCACGCCCCGGACCGGCTCGTCGAAGGTGACCGTCAGTTCGCCGTCCTCCAGCGCCGCCGTCACCGCCGTCTCGCCGCCGTGGGCGCGCAGCTGGGCGGTGTAGCGGCCGGAGCCCTCGGGAGCCGTGCCGCACCAGCGGGGCTTGATCGCGGTCAGGCCGGTGACGTCGAGCGCCTCGACCGGGCCGACCGTCACCGTGTTGTTGACGGGCGAGATGTCCAGGACGTAGCGCGGCTTGCCGTCCGGCGCCGGGTGGCCGATCCGCAGGCCCTTGCGCTGGCCGATGGTGAAGCCGTACGCACCTTCGTGGGTGCCCACCTTCGCCCCCGACTCGTCGACGATGTCGCCCTCCGCGCGGCCGAGCCGGGAGGCAAGGAAGCCCTGGGTGTCGCCGTCGGCGATGAAGCAGATGTCGTGGCTGTCGGGCTTCTTCGCCACCGCGAGCCCGCGCCGCTCCGCCTCCGCCCGGATCTCGTCCTTGGTGGTGAGGGTGTCGCCCAGCGGGAACATCGCGTGCGCGAGCTGCTTCTCGTCCAGGACACCGAGGACGTACGACTGGTCCTTGGCCATGTCGGAGGCCCGGTGCAGCTCCCGCGTACCGTCCTCGTTCAGCACGACCGTGGCGTAGTGGCCGGTGCACACCGCGTCGAAGCCGAGCGCGAGCGCCTTGTCGAGCAGCGCCGCGAACTTGATCTTCTCGTTGCAGCGCAGGCACGGGTTGGGCGTGCGGCCCGCCTCGTACTCCGCGACGAAGTCGTCCACGACGTCCTCGCGGAACCGCTCGGCGAGGTCCCAGACGTAGAAGGGGATGCCGATGACGTCCGCCGCCCGGCGGGCGTCACGCGAGTCCTCGATGGTGCAACAGCCGCGCGCACCGGTACGGAAGGACTGCGGGTTCGCGGAGAGCGCGAGGTGGACGCCGGTGACGTCGTGCCCGGCTTCGGCGGCCCTGGCGGCGGCGACGGCGGAGTCGACCCCGCCCGACATGGCGGCAAGGACACGGAGGCGGCGCTGGGGAGTCTCAGTCATAGCCCTACCAGGGTACGGGGCTCCGGGAACCACGGTCGCGTGAGTAAGCGTTGTCCTGCACATGGGGAGCGAGAAGAAGCGGGGGGTGGGGCGGCGCGCCGTCCTGCTCGGGGGCGGCGCGGCCGTTCTCGGTACGGCGGCGCTGGCCCGCGACGAGCTGGCGCGTGCCTGGTGGCGGCTGCCCGGCACGGAGCGGGACCGGGTCGAGGGCGAGCTCGACCACAAGGGCGCGGACTGGACGGCGGCCTCGCGGGCGAACTGGCGGCGGGCCGACCGGCCGGCCGACTTCACGATCGACCGGGTGGTGATCCATGTCGTCCAGGGCAGTTACGCGACCGCCCTGAAGGTCTTCAAGAACCCGGGGCACGGCGCCGCCACGCACTACGTGGTCCGCAAGGACGGTCATGTGGCGCAGATGATCCGCGAGCTCGACGTGGCGTTCCACGCCGGGAACCGGGACATGAACGAGCGGAGCGTCGGCATCGAGCACGAGGGCTTCGTCGACCGCCCGGAGGACTTCACGGCGGCGATGTACGCGTCGTCGGCGCGGCTGACGGCCGGGATCTGCGCGCGGTACGACCTGCCGGTCGACCGGAAGCACATCATCGGGCACGTGGAGGTGCCGGGGACGGACCACACGGACCCCGGTCCGCACTGGGACTGGGACCGGTACATGAAGCTGGTGCGGGAGGCGTCGAAGAAGCCGGCCTGATCCTTCTTCCCTCTTCCCTACCGGCCTGATCCGTCCTCCCTAGACCAGGCCCGCCGTCCTCGCCCGTTCCACCGCCGGGCCGATGGCCTCGGCGACGGCTGCCACGTCCGCCGTGGTGGAGGTGTGGCCGAGGGTGAAGCGCAGGGTGCCCCGGGCGAGGTCCGGGTCGGTGCCGGTGGCGAGCAGGACGTGGCTGGGCTGGGCCACACCGGCGGTGCAGGCGGAGCCGGTCGAGCACTCGATGCCCTGGGCGTCGAGGAGCAGGAGCAGGGAGTCGCCCTCGCAACCGGGGAAGGTGAAGTGGGCGTTGGCGGGGAGCCGGTCGACCGGGTCGCCGCCGAGGATCGCGTCGGGGACGGCGGCGCGGACGGCGGCCACCAGCTCGTCACGGAGGGCGCCGACCTCACGGGCGTACTCCTCGCGGCGCTCGGCGGCGAGCCGGCCGGCGACGGCGAACGCGGCGATGGCGGGCGCGTCCAGGGTGCCGGAGCGGACGTGGCGCTCCTGGCCGCCGCCGTGCAGGACGGGTACGGGGCTGTACTCACGGCCGAGGAGCAGCGCGCCGATGCCGTAGGGACCGCCGATCTTGTGGCCGGAGACGGTCAGCGCGGCGAGGCCGGAGGCGGCGAAGTCGACCGGGACCTGACCGAAGGCCTGGACGGCGTCGGAGTGCAGGGGTACGTCGAACTCGCGGGCGGCGTCGGCGAGTTCGCGTACCGGCATGATCGTGCCGATCTCGTTGTTCGCCCACATGACGGTGGCGAGTGCGACGGTCTCCGGCTCGCGGGCGATGGCCTCGCGCAGCGCGTCGGGGTGGACGCGGCCGTACCGGTCGACGGGCAGGTACTCGACGGTGGCGCCCTCGTGGGTGGCGAGCCAGTCCACGGCGTCGAGGACGGCGTGGTGCTCGACGGGGCTGGCGAGGACGCGGGTGCGGGCGGGGTCGGCGTCGCGGCGGGCCCAGTACAGGCCCTTGACGGCGAGGTTGTCGGCCTCCGTGCCGCCCGAGGTGAACACGACCTCGCTGGGGCGCGCGCCCAGGGCGGCGGCGAGGGTCTCGCGCGCCTCCTCGACGGTCCGCCGAGCGCGCCGCCCGGCCGCGTGCAGGGAGGAGGCGTTGCCCGTGACGGCGAGCTGGGCGGTCATCGCCTCGATCGCCTCGGGGAGCATGGGCGTGGTCGCGGCGTGGTCGAGGTAAGCCATGGTTTCTTGATTCTACGAGGGCGGTCCGGCACCTCGACTGCCTGGCCTGTTTACGCCACGGCCGACGGGGCTTCACGCCCTCTTCCCGCCCCTGCCGCCCGCCCGCCTCGCGCCCGCCTCACGCCCCGCCCGGCCGGACGTCAGCCGCGTGGTGCGCGGGCGAGTTGGCGGGACTGGGCGACGAGGCGGTCCGCGCTGTCCCAGACCTCGGCGTCCTCCTCCAGGAACCCGCCGGCGAGGTTACGGGTGGTGATGGCGACCCGCAGCGGGCCGGGGGCGGGGCGGCAGCGGACGTGCGTCGTCAGCTCGACGGTCGGGGTCCAGCCCTTCAGGCCCAGCTCGAAGGAGGTCGGCGGCAGGGCGTCGACGGTGAGGAGCAGCGAGAGCGCGTCGGGCTCACGGCCGTCGGCCAGGGCGAACCAGCCTCGCATCTCGCCCTTCCCCGACGGCGCGCCGATCGCCCAGCCGACGGTGGCCGGGTCGAGCTTGATGGCGAGGCGGTCGGTGATGGCGCTGGAGCCGGGGATGGGCGGCCGCGGGCCGTCGGCGGGGCCGAAGCACTGGTCGATGGGCGCGATGGCCGGGGGCGCCGCAGAGGTGCGGACGTCGTCGGTGAGCGCGTCGAGGTCGCCGTAGGAGGCGAGGACGCGGATGCGCTCGACCTCGGTGCCGTCCTCGGCGTACTGGAAGAGGGACGCCTGGCCGGTGGAGAGCGTGCGGCCGGTGCGGACGGTCTCCGTGCGGATCACCGCGGGACCGGGCACGGACGGCGTGAGGTAGTGCGCCGAGATCGTGAACGGGTCGGGGTGCGGGAGGTGGTCGCCGAGGGCGCGGCCGAGCAGGGCGAGGAGGTAGCCGCCGTTGACGGCGCTGATGATCGTCCAGCCGGCGGAGAGGTCGGCGTCGTAGACACCGGGGGCGCGGAGGGTGACGGCGGTGTCGCGGTCGAACTCGCTCGTCCCCGCGATCGTCTCGATGCTCGTGCTCATGGTCCGACGGTACAACAGGATGCTACTGAGCGGTAGCTTTTTCCGGCTCCTCGCGGGTGGAGGAACGGCGGTTCCAGGCGCGCGGCGCGCGCCAGTGGTAGCGCATGGCGAGCAGGCGCAGCACGAAGGCGGTGAGGACGGCGGCGCCGCTGGTGTAGGCGTTGAGGGCGTCGAAGCGGATGCAGAGGACGACCATCGTGGCGCCGACGATGGCGGGCACGGCGTAGAGGTCGCGGTCCCAGCGGAGGAGGGAGGGAACCTCGTTGGCGAGCACGTCGCGCAGGACACCGCCGCCGACGGCGGTCGCGAGGCCGAGTGCGGCGGAGGAGGTGAGGCCGAGGCCGTAGTCGTACGCCTTGGTGGTGCCGGTGACGGCGAAGAGGCCGAGACCGGCGGCGTCGAAGACGTTGACGGCGGTCTGGGTGCGCTCGACCTGGGGGTGGAGGAAGAAGACGAGCGCCGTGGCGACGAGCGGCATGAGGAAGTAGCCGAGGTCGGTGAAGGCGGCGGGGGGTACGGCGCCGATGATCAGGTCGCGGAGAAGGCCGCCGCCGAGGGCGGTGACCTCGGCGAGGACGGCGATGCCGAAGACGTCGAAGTTCTTGCGCACGGCGAGGAGGGCGCCGGAGATGGCGAAGACGAAGATGCCGACGAGGTCGAGGGCGTGTTGGACGTCGGGGCTGAAGAGATCGTGGACCACCGCCCAATTGTGACGGCAGCTACGCGCCGCCAGGGCCGCCGCCCGGCCTCGGCGGCTTCGCGCCGCGCATGGCGAGGCCCCAGCAGCCGCGGCGGGGA